>CAMCIP010000120.1 GCA_945874855.1 Brevundimonas vancanneytii | reverse complement strand
GCGGGGGCCGAAGGTCGGCGGGTTTCACGTTGACTCAAGAGGCCCCATCCGTATATGTCGCCGCTCTTCGCCCGCGGGTCTCCCTCGCGGGCGCTGCTCTTTTGCGTTCAGCCGAGGCTTTCAAGATGTACGCGGTGATCAAGACCGGCGGCAAGCAGTACCGGGTCCAACCGGGCGATGTCATCGTGGTGGAAAAGCTGGCCGGCGACGCCGGGTCCGACGTGACCCTGGGCGAAGTGCTGATGCTGGGCGGCGACAAGGGTGTCACCCTGGGCGCCCCGCTGATCGACGGCGCCTCGGTCGCGGCCACGCTGGTCGAGACCCGCAAGGGCGAGAAGATCAAGATCTTCAAGAAGATCCGCCGTCAGGGCTATCGCCGCACCGGCGGCCATCGCCAGATGGAAACCGTGCTGCGCATCACCGGCATCGAAGGTGCCGGCGAGAAGGCCAGCTGGGACGGCGAGACCTCGCTGATGACCAAGGCCGAGATGAACCTGCGCGCCCGTGGCCTGGCCCCGCGCGTTGAGGAGGTCGAGGCCGCGGCTCCGGCCGCGCCGAAGCCCGCCGCGAAGAAGGCGCCGGCCAGGAAGGCCGCCGCCAAGACTGAAACCGCCGCCTCGTCCGACGACGCGTAAGACTCATACGAGAACAGGAGCGAACTCATGGCTCACAAGAAATCAGGCGGTTCGTCGCGCAACGGTCGCGACTCCGAGTCGAAGCGCCTCGGCGTGAAGAAGTTCGGCGGCGAAAAGGTCGTTCCGGGCAACATCATCATCCGCCAGCGCGGCACCAAGTGGCACCCGGGGACCAACGTCGGCCTGGGCCGCGACCACACGCTATTCGCCCTGACCGACGGTGCGGTGACCTTCACCACCAAGCGCGGCGGTCGCTGTTACGTGTCGGTGGCCCCGGCCGCCCAGACCCCGGCGCTGGCCGCCGAATAGACCGGTCCGAGCCTGAGCTTTCGGATCGGTCGGCCGCAAAGGCCCCGATCCGGACCAGGGAAGATTTTCCGCGGGGAGTCCGGATCACCGGGCTCCCCGTTTTCGTTTCCCCGCCTCATCCCGCCCGAGCCCTGATCTCAAGGGGGCGGCAGATCCGAAGAGGCGTGCCATGTGCGTGATCGAACCCTCCGCCGTCATCGAGACGCGCCGCCTGTCCCTGCGGGCACCGACGCCCGCCGACGCGGTGCGTCTGGCGGCGCTGGCCGGTGACTTCGACGTGGCGCGCATGACCCTGCGCATGCCGCACCCCTATGGCCAGGACGACGGCCGGGCCTTTGTCGAGGCGGTGGCGGCGCAGGACCCGCGGCGGGCCGCCACCTTCCTGATCGAGGCCGAGGACGTGGGGCCTGTCGGGGTGATCGGCCTGTTCGAGGACGCCGATCCGGCTCCCGAGGTCGGCTACTGGATCGGTCGACCATACTGGGGGCGGGGCTTCGCCACCGAGGCGCTGGAAGGTGCCCTGGTCTGGGCGCGCAAGGCGTGGCGGCGGCGGGCCCTGACGGCCGGGCATTTCACCGACAACCCGGCGTCTGGCCGCGTCCTGGAAAAGGCGGGCTTCCTCTACACCGGCGAGGTGCGGCGGGGCTTTTCGAAGGCGCGCGCGGACTGGACCGAGACGCGGCGCATGGTCTGGCTGGCCTGAGCCGTCAGACCGGCATGAACAGGGCTGCGGCCAGCATGACGCCGCCCACCGCCGTGATGAAGACGCCGAGGCCGAAGGCTATGGCTGTTCGCGCCCGCAGGCGACGCACGCCCCCGGACTTGACCGATCGAAGATAGACGGTGGGGCGGCGGTCGAACGCCTCGGACCCGACGATGTTGTGCTGGGACATGTACGCGCTCCCAAGAAAAAAGAGGTGATCGACCCCCCGTCTAGGAGGGCGTGGACAAGGCCGAATGATGGCGAACCGTGGTGTGCTGCGGATCAGCCGCAGTAGACCCACCGACCCGAGTAGGCGCGGTAGTAGCCGGTATGCGGATCGTAGGACCGGTAGTTGGCGCGGCACCAGGCCATGCGGCGTCCGTCGCGCGCGGCGTGACCACCGCCCGACGGATAGACGAGGTCCGGTCGGCCATAGGCTCCGTGATAAGCTTCGCCCGACGCCTGGGCATGGCCGTAGCCGCGTCGCGTCCCGCCGTAGTGACGGTCGTGGCCGCCCCGCGGCGCGCGCCAGGCCGCGCCGCAGTCGGTGCGGTTGGCGTCCCAGTAGGCGTCGCAGCGGTAGTCGCCGCCCCGATCCCACTGACCCGACACATTCCAGCCGGCGATGACCTGGGCCCGGGCTTCAGAGGGCATTCCCTGGGCAGCGGCACCCAGCACGGCAGCGGCGGCGGCGGCGGCGAAAGCGACCCTCATGGCGTACTCCCGGACAGGCGTCAGTTCAGCGAAATGCTGACGGGGCCGCCGCGCGTCTGCACGCGGCGCATCATGACCAGTCGCTCGCCGTTCGGCGCGGCGACAGGCACGATAAGGAACCATCCCCCATCCGGCAGGTCCGTCAAGCCAAAACGGTTGTCGGCGCAGACGGTGGACCGGGTGAAGCCGCGATAGTCGGCGGTGGGATCCGGAACGTTGCGGGCGCGCACCACCGCCTCGGGCACCACGGCGCGGTCGGTGGAGCCATAGAGGGTCTGGAACCGGGCGCGGGTGTAGGGGGTGTCGGGCACCAGGCCGACCGAGCCGACGCAGGTGTGGGCCACGCCTTGAGGGCGATACTCCACCCGTCCCTGGATGGCGGCAGACCCCGGGGCCGTCGACCAGGCGAAGTCGGCGGCGTCGAAGGCCCCGTCCTCGACCGGTATCATCGGCCCGACCGCCGGGCCGGAGGCGCAGGCGGACAGGGCGACGGCCGCGGCCATGATCGCGAGCAGGGGGGAGGCGGACGGGCGCACGGACATCGGAATCTCCCAGGGACGGCGGAACGAGGTCATGAGCCCAACGCGGTCGCCAAGGTCAAGGTTGCGGGGACGCCATACAGGCCTCAAAAGACAGTGATGAGACCGGGACATGAACCCGGCGACCGGAACGCCCCAGGAGCCCATGACTGTCACCTTCCAGGACATCCTGGCCGCACGCGACCGTATCGCCGGCCAGGTCGACCGGACGCCCGTGCGTCGCTCGCGCCGCCTGTCCGAGCTGACCGGGGCAGACGTCTGGGTCAAGTTCGACAACCTGCACTACACCGGCTCGTTCAAGGAGCGCGGGGCGCTGAATCGCCTGCTCTTGTTGAACGCAGAGCAGCGTCGGGGCGGGGTGGTCGCGGCCTCGGCCGGCAATCATGCCCAGGCGCTGGCCTATCACGGGGCGCGACTGGGCGTGCCGGTCACCATCGTGATGCCGGAGGGCACGCCCTTCGTGAAGATCGAGGGCACGCGCCGGCACGGGGCCACCGTGGTGATCGAGGGTGTGGATTTCACCGGCTCCACCGAGGCGGCGCACCGGCTGCGGGACGAACGGGGTCTGGTCTTCATCTCCGCCTTCGACGACGCCGGCATCGTGGCCGGCCAGGGGGTGTGCGGGCTGGAGTTCCTGGAGGATGCGCCGGAGATCGAGGCCCTGGTCATTCCGATTGGCGGCGGCGGTCTGATCGCCGGATCGGCCATCGCGGCGAAGGCCCTCAAGCCCGAGGTGCGGATCTTCGGCGTGGAGGCGGCCATGTATCCGTCCTTCTCCATGCGTCAGGCCGGGCTGAAGCCGACCTGCGGCGGGCAGACCATCGCCGAGGGCATCGCCATCAAGGCCGTGGGCGACATCCCCTTTGGCCTCGCCGCGCCGCTGATCGAGCGGGTCCTGGTGTGCGAGGAGGCCGACTTCGAGCGCGGCGTCGCCTATTTCGCGACCCTGGAGAAGACGGTGGCCGAGGGCGCCGGGGCGGGCGGGCTGGCGGCCCTGCTGGCCTATCCGGAGGTGTTCCGGGGGATGAAGGTCGGCCTTGTGCTGTGCGGGGGCAACATCGACGCCCGCATGCTGGCCGTGGTCCTGAACCGCGAGCTGGTGCGCGAAAAGCGGCTTGTCATGTATCGCATCATCGGCGACGACCGGCCGGGCATGCTGTCGCTGATGGCGGCGGTGATCGGCGACGTGGGCGGCAACATCATCGAGGTGGTGCACGACCGGCTGTCGCTGGACCTGCCGGCCAAGACCGCGGAGTTCGACATCCTGGTCGAGACCCGCGACGGGGCCCATGCGGAAGAGATCGGACGGGCCTTGAGGGAGAACGGCTATGCGCTTCGGATGGGTTAGGGCGGCGGTGGCGGCAACGCTGCTCGGCGCGGCCGGATGCGGGGCCGCCGCCGAGGGCGATCCGGCAGCGGCGGCCGAGGCTGCGCGATTCTTCATGGCGTCCAACGCCCGGGCGGAGGGCGTGACCACCCTGCCCTCGGGCCTCCAGTACAAGGTTCTGGCGTCGGGGGCGGCCGGCGGCACGCGGCCGGACGGCAACGACCTCGTGCGCGTGGAGTATGAGGGTGCCCTGATCGACGGGACCGTGTTCGACAGCTCCTATGAGCGCGGGGCACCTGCGGTGTTCAGCCCGGCCGACGTGGTGCCCGGCTGGACCGAGGCCCTGCAACTGATGAAGGTCGGCGACGAGTGGTTGCTGTATCTGCCGCCGGACCTCGCCTATGGCCCCGAGGGCCGGCCGCCGACCATCCCGGGCAATTCGGTGCTGGTGTTCCGGTTGAAGCTGCTGGACGTGGCCTCTACGCCGGGCGCGCCGCGGGGCGGCCAGACGGCGACGGGCTAGCCCACTCCGCCAGGACCTCCGGATCCGGCTCGATCTCAAGGCGCGTCCCGCGCTGAACCGTGAAGACCTCGTGATCCAGTCGCGACAGGGCCCAGGCGGCCGCGCCGCGAACCAGGGCCGAGGCGTCGTCGAGGCGGTCGATCACCGGGCCGGTCAGGCTCGGGTCACCGCTGTTGCCGGCCGCATAGAGGACATTGCGCAGGAAACGGTTGCGGCCGATGCGCTTGACGGGACTCCTGGCGAACAGGGCGCGGAAGGCCGGGTCGTCGAGCGCGAGGAGGTCGGCCAGACGCGGGGCCTGGAGGGCGGGCCGTGGCCGCAGCCGCATCTCTGACGCGGCCCGGGCGAACTTGTTCCAGGGGCAGACGGCCAGGCAGTCGTCGCAGCCGTAGATGCGGGTGCCGGTCGCCACGCGGAACTCCACCGGCCAGGGGCCCGCGAACTCGATGGTCAGGTAGGACAGGCAGCGGCGGGCGTCGAGCTGGAACGGGGCCGGGAAGGCGGCGGTCGGGCAGGCGTCGAGGCAGGCGGTGCAGCTGCCGCAGTGCTCCGGCTCCGGGTCGTCAGGCGCGATCTCCGCAGCCGTCAGGATCACGCCGAGGAACAGCCAGTTGCCATGGTCGCGGCTGAGCAGATTGGTGTGCTTGCCCTGCCAGCCCAGACCTGCGCGCTGGGCCAGGGGCTTCTCCATCAGGGGGGCGGTATCGACGAAGACCTTGACCTCGGACCCGGTGCGGGCCGCGATCTGGCCGGCGAGAGTCTTCAGCCGGCCCTTGATGACCTCGTGATAGTCGTCGCCGCGGGCATAGACCGACAGATAGCCGGCCGACCGGTCGGCCATGTCGGCCAGCGGATCGGCGTCGGGCCCGTAGTTGAGGCCGAGGACCACGGCAGTGCGGGCCTCGGGCCACATGACGGTCGGATGGCTGCGGCGGGCCAGGGTGGTCTCCATCCAGCCCATGTCGCCATGGCGGCCGGCCGCGACAAAGGCGGCCAGCCGCTCACCCTCGGGCCAGGGATCCCGCGCCGAGGCAAAGCGGCAGGCGTCAAAGCCCAGGATCCGGGCGGCGTCGCGAATGGACTGTCGAAGGTCGGCGACCATGGCCCCCTGTCCCATACGACCCGTGCCGGCGGAAGCCGGTCGCCTTGCTTTCAGCAGCTGTGCGGCTGCGGATTCATCACTGAGGGCACCAAGAAGTCATCCGGGACACCAGGAGGCGGAACGCACCTCGATAGCCTCGCGCGCCCGATGGGAAGGGCCTCAGAAATCCAGGTCCGCATAATGGACGACGGGGGCGAGGCCCTGGAATTTGTCGGCCAGAAGGGGCCGGAAGCAGGGCCGGGACTTGAGGCGCATGTACCAGGTCTTGAGGCCGGGCCAGGTCTGCCACTGCACCTCGCCGAAATAGTCGAGCACCGAGACGTGGGCGGCGGCGGTGAGGTCGGCCCGGCCCATGCGTCCGCCGGCCAGCCAGTCGCGTTCACCCAGCAGGGCCTCCATCATGGCCAGATGGGCCTTCAGCGCCTGACGCCCCTCACGCAGATTGAGGGCGTCCGGCGAGCCGAGGCGCAGCAGGGGCTTTTCCAGCCTTTCGTGCAGAAGCACGGCGTTCACCTCGTCGTTGAAGCGACGCTCGAACCAGTGGACCAGACGGCGCGTCTCGGCCCGCTCGCCGGGATCGGCAGGCATCAGGAAGGGGCCCGTCGCGCGGTCCTCCAGCCAGCCGAGGATGGCCGGGGCCTCGCACAGGGTCAGGGGGCGGCCCGCCTCGGCGGTGACAAAGACGGGCGGCATTCCCGACGGGTTGAGATCGCGCAGCGGGCAGTCGGCCTCCCATGGCCGAACCGCAACCTCGGTGAAGTCGACTCGGGCCTCGCCCAGCGCCAGGCGCGCGGCGCGGGAGGCCGGGTCGAAGGCGAAATGGTGCAGGACGCCCGCAGTCATCCGCGAATCCTGCGCAGACGGCCGTTAAGGCGGCGTTTACCGCGCGGGACGCCGCATCCCCTCGACAGCACCCCAGACCAGCCACAGGGCGATGATCAGGGCGGCGATGGCGTCCAGTTCAGGCGCGGCGAGGAAGGCGGCCCCTGCAAGACCGGTGGCAGCGACCAGGCCGACTGACGGGTCGGCCCCCGCCTCTTCGTCTCCGGACCCGGCCGCGGGACGCAGACCGGGCACAGACGATCCGGTCAGCGCAAGGGCGCAGGCCAGGACCATGGCGACC
>CAMCIP010000119.1 GCA_945874855.1 Brevundimonas vancanneytii | reverse complement strand
GGATGCCCAGCTTTCCGACCTGAGGAAGGCCCTGCACGTCGCGGAAAAGTCCGGAGAACTGGACATCGGTCAGGGCGCGGTCGTGTGCGATGGCCTGGTGCTGGCGGTCGAGGCGCAGGAGGGCACGGACGCCATGCTGACCCGCGTCGCGGGCCTGCCGGCCGATCTGCGTGGCTCGGCCTCGGCGCGCAGGGGGGCCTTGGGCAAGGCGCCCAAGCCGATCCAGGACCTGCGCGTCGACATGCCCGTGATCGGTGTGCGCACGATCGAATTGGCCGCCGCCGCCGGACTGGCGGGCGTGGGCGGGCGCGCCGCGCGGCTGATCCTGATCGACCGCCCCGCCGTCGTCGCGGCCGCCGACCGGCTGGGCCTCTACGTCTGGGGCGAGCCGGTCAGGCCACCGGAATGAGCCGTCCGCTCAAGATCATGCTGGTGGCGGCCGAGGCGTCGGGCGACGCCCTGGGCGCCGGCCTCGCGCGGGCGCTCAATGCGCAACTGGGCGCGGGGGTGACCTTCGTCGGTGTGGGCGGCGCGGCCATGGCCGCCGAAGGCGTGGCCAGCCCTTTCGACATCGCCGAGCTGTCGATCCTGGGCTGGCTCGAGGGGCTGATGGCCTATCGCACGGTGCGCCGCCGGGTCGCCGACACCGTGGCGATGGCCGTGGCCGAGCGGCCCGACGCCGTCGTCCTGATCGACAGTTGGGGCTTCACAATCCGCGTGGCCGAGGCCATCCGCGCGGTCCGGCCCGACCTGCCGCTGATCAAATACGTCGGCCCCCAGGTCTGGGCGTCGCGGCCGGGGCGGGCGAAGTCCCTCGCGCGGGCGGTCGACCACCTGCTGGCCCTCTATGCCTTCGATGCCCCCTGGTTCGAGCGGGAAGGCCTGCCCACGACCGTGGTGGGGTCCCAGGCCCTGCACGTGGACATGTCGGGCGCCGACCCTGTCGCCTTCCGCGCCGCGCGCGGCATGGCACCGGGTGCCCCCCTGCTGCTGGTCCTGCCGGGTAGCCGGCCGGCCGAGATCCGCTTCATGGCCCCGATCTACGGACAGGCCGCGGCGCAGTTGAAGGCGCGATGGCCCGATCTGGAGCTCGCGGTCGTCGTCGCCGGCACGGTGGCTGACCAGGTGCGCGCTGCCATTGACGCCTGGCCGGTCCCTGCGCACCGGGTCGAGGAGCCCGACAAGCACGCCGCCATGAAGGCCGCGACGGTGGCGCTCGCCACCAGCGGCACGGTGTCGACCGAACTGGCGCTGGCGGGCGCCCCCATGGTCATCGGCTACCGCTTCCAGCCGCTCAGCTATGCGATCATGAAGCCCTTCTTCACCGGCAAGTACGCGACCCTGTTCAATCACGCCGCGGACGAGGAGATCGCCCGCGAGCTGATCCAGAAGGACGCCACGCCGGACGCCTTCGCCCGCGAGGTCGGACGGCTGCTGGCCAATCCCGACCTGCGCGCCGATCAGGCCGCACGCCAGACCGCCGCCCTCGACCTGATGGGCCGCGAAGGCCGCGATCCGTCGGAGATCGCCGCCGAGGCGGTGCTGAGGGTGATCGGCTAGCGCAACGCCTCGGTCTGACCACCCGTCGTCCCGGACGCCGCAAAGGGGACGTCCGGGGCGACAGGCTCAATGCGTCAGCTGATCCGCGCCGCGATGCCCGTCAGGGTTTCCTTCAGCGCGGCCTGACGCTTGGCGGTCTGGTCCGTGCCGGTCGGCGTGATCGCCCCAGCCAGTCCGCGCAGGCGCGCGGCCACCGCCGGGTCGCGGCGTCCCGCCTCGATGAGGGGCTGCGCCTGATCCAGAACCGCGCTGACCTGGGCCATGGACGCGGCGTCCATGCCGCCGTCGCGGGCGAACTGGTCGAGATAGGCGCGGGCGACCACAGGGTGGGCGGGCCAGGTGACCGGATACTGCTGCTGGGGGTTCACCGTCTCGCCCTGTTCGGCCATGGCCGCGGCGGCCAGCTCATTGGCCGTCAGATGCTCGCTGGGGGTCAGGGCGAAGACGTCCAGGCCGCGGCCGATCTCGGTGCCGTAGACACGGCCGTCGTACCAGTAGACCGACCAGTAGCCGCCCGATCCCTGACGCTCGGCGTTGACCGGGCCGCGGTCGAAATAGGCGATCTCGAACACGTTGGAGGAGTCGGTGAAGTCGCTGATCGACAGCCCGCCCTGGTACCAGGCCTGGACGAACAGGTCGCGGCCCGGCACCGGCACCAGCGAGCCGTTGTGGGCGACGCAGTTCTCCAGATCGGTCTGGGGCGCGGGCAGCTTGTAATAGCTGCGGAACACCATCTTGCCGTCGACGATGTCATAGATGGCGTTGGCGCCCCAGGTCATCGGATCCTGGACCCGGCACCGCGGCCGCCCGCCGCCGCCCCACTCGTCGGTGAAGACCACCTTGGTGCCGTCGTTGTTGAAGGTCGCCGAGTGCCAGTAGGCGAAGCCGTCGTCGACCACGGCGTCGATCCGCCTGGGCGCGCGTGGGTCCGAAATGTCGAACAGGATGCCGTTGCCTGAGCAGGCCCCGCCCGCGATGTTCTTCGTCGGGAACAGGGTGATGTCGTGGCAGTGGTTGGTCTGGGCCGTCGTCTGGGTGCCTGCGCCGTGATCCCCGCCGCGCCACAGGCCGGCAATCTCGCCCGTCTCCGCATCAGCGAAGACGGTGGGACTGTCGATGATGCGCGACCGCGACGGGTCAGCCAGCGGGATCTCGATCACATCAACGCGGAACAGGGCGGTGCGTTCATCGCCCGGCTGGCCGACGACGCAGCCCGCCAGCTCGCGTTCGTCGCGGACGCCGGCTGTGCCGGAGTTGTAGACGATCAGGCGGTTCGCATCGGCGGCAACGACCGAATGGGTGTGCGACCCGCGGCAGGTCTGGACCTGACCGACCTGGACAGGTCGGACGGGATCGGAGATGTCGAAGATGCGAAGACCGCGGAAGCGGTCGGGGCTGGCGCCCGCGCCGACGCCCTCACGTCCGCAGTCGACGCGCCCGTTGGTGGACTCCACTGACATCAGCATCAGATCGCCCACGATCGACACGTCGCCCTGACCGCCGGGGCAGACAACGGAACTGATCAGCGTCGGTGCGGGGTCACGGCCGATCCGGTACAGATTGATGCCGTGATAGTTGCCCACCGCCAGCAGGTCGCCCGAGAAGGCCATGTCGGTGTTGGAGAAGCTGAGGAAGGGCGAGCGCCGCCCGATCTCGGCCGGGCCCTCGCCCGCCGCCGGAGCGCGCGGCGGCAGCCCCTCGGGGTTGGCCGGGTCGAAGAAGCCGGTCGGCTTGGGCAGGCTGGCCAGCAGTTCCATGTTGCTGATCGCCGTCCCGGCGTCGCGGAAGCCCGCGCGCAGATTGGTCCGCGGGTCGGGCGAGGCGGCGCGCAGCAGGCCCGCCATCCGGTTGATCTCGGACTGCTGCTCGTTGCTCACGTCGTTGGCGAAGCGGAACAGCAGCGGGTCATAGGCCGAGCCCGGCCGCGACAGCAGGTTGCCGACCATGGTCAGGGCGCCCTCGTGGTGGGCGATCATCAGCTGCAGGAACAGGCGGTCGAACTCCGGGCCCGAGGCCGCGGCCAGACGGGCCATCTGATCGGGTGTGGCCATGCCCGGCATGGCACCATGGCCGGCATGGGTGGAGTGGTCCATTCCCGCGTGGGCCGAATGGTCCATGGCTGCGCCGGGATTGGGCGCGCTCTCGCCGCGCTCCGTCAGCCAGCCGCGCATGAAGGCGATCTCGTCCTCCTGGGAGGCGTCGATGCGCGAGGCCAGATCCACGATCGCCGGCGTGTTGGTCCGCTGCGGAACCAGCGCGGCCATCTCCAGGGCCTGGGCGTGGTGCAGGATCATGCCCTGCATGAAGGCGACGTCGTCCGCCGAGTAGCGGTTGTCGGCGATCCGTGCGGCCTCGCGCCCTTCCAGGGTGCGGCTGGCCTGACCGGGCGCCCCCGGCTGAACCAGCGGCGCCTCCTGGGCAAGGGCTCCCGTGGCGAACAGGAGGACGCCGAAGGCGGCGGACGCCCCCAGCAGCTTGCGGATCGACGGACCGGTCTGCGACAACGACTCTACTCCCGGAGAAATGGCGGTGCCCATGGCTATCACGGCCATCGGCGCCGACAAAACCCCGGAGGACGTCGTGTCTCAGCCCCGCTGCTGGATGGGCACGTAGTCGCGCTCGGTCGGGCCGGTGTACAGCTGGCGCGGCCGACCGATTTTCTGCGACGGGTCTTCCATCATCTCCTGCCACTGGGCGATCCAGCCGACAGTGCGGGCCAGTGAGAACAGGACGGTGAACATCGAGGTCGGGAAGCCCATCGCAGACAGGGTGATGCCCGAATAGAAGTCGACGTTCGGGAACAGTTTGCGCTCGATGAAATACTCGTCGTTCAGCGCGACGCGCTCCAGTTCGCGGGCGACCTGAAACAGGGGATCGTTCGGGTCGCCGACAGCGTCCAGCACCTCATAGGCCGACTGCTGCATGACCTTGGCGCGAGGGTCGTAGTTCTTGTAGACGCGATGGCCGAAGCCCATCAGCTTGTGCTTCCTGTCCTTCACCCCGGCGATGAAGTCAGGAATCCGCTCGGGCGTGCCGATCTGCTTCAGCATATTCAGCGCCTCCTCGTTGGCGCCGCCGTGCGACGGCCCCCACAGACAGGCGATACCCGCCGCGATGCAGGCGAAGGGATTGGCCCCGGACGAGCCCGCCAGCCGCACCGTCGAGGTCGAGGCGTTCTGCTCGTGGTCGGCATGCAGGATGAAGATGCGGTCCATGGCGCGCGCCAGCACCGGATTGACCACATAGTCCTCCGCCGGCACCGCGAAGCACATGCGCAGGAAATTCTCGGAATAGTTCAGATCGTTGCGCGGCGACACGAACGGCTGGCCGATCGAGTATTTGAAGGCGCGCGAGGCGATGGTCGGCATCTTGGCGACCAGGCGGATGGCCGAGATGTTGCGCTGCACGGGATCATGGATGTCGAGGCTGTCGTGATAGAAGGCCGACAGGGCGCCGACGGCCCCGACCATGATGGCCATGGGGTGGGCGTCGCGACGGAAGCCCTCGAAGAAGCGGTCGAACTGGGCATGCAGCATGGTGTGCATGGTGATCGAGCGCTCGAACTTCTCATAGGCTTCGGCCGTCGGCAGCTCGCCATGCAAGAGCAGGTGGCAGACCTCGACGAAGTTGGACTGCGAGGCCAGCTGGTCGATCGGATAGCCGCGGTGCAGCAGGACGCCCTTGTCCCCGTCGATATAGGTCAGCGCGCTTTCACACGCGGCCGTTGAGGTGAAGCCGGGGTCGAAGGTAAAGGCGTCGGTCGACGCGTACAACTTGCGGATGTCGATGACATCAGGGCCGGTCGATCCCGAGAGAACGGGCAGTTCCACGGTCTTGCCGCCAAGGGTCAGCGTCGCGGAACCTGCGGTCTTGGCGGGATCGGTCATGTGGGCCTCGCTGTGTGTCGACGCGGTCACCGGGAAGCAGGTCGCCGGCGGGCGCGGAGATCAGGTGGAGAAGATCAGGTGAACGTCATTTAGTCTGTTGCAGCGCATCATCCAAGCGCCCGAGGCCTTCTTCCCGCCCCAGCGCCGCCAAAGTCCGGGCGATGTCGGGCGAAACGCCGTCACCGGTCAGGGCCGCGCGGACCGCAGGGCCGATCTTGCCGAATCCGACGGCCTCTTCCTCGGCAAAAACCTTGAGCTCGGCCTCAAGGGCGAAGACGTCCCAGCTCTCGAAAAGCTTCAGCCGGTCGCGAAGTCGACCGATCCGTTCGCCAGACTCGCCCGTCAGCATCGGCAGGGCCTTCTCATAGATGGCCAGCGGCCGGCGCCGCACCACGAAAGCGGTCTGGTCGGCCAGTTCCAGCAAGGTCTTCGCCCGGTCCTTCACGAAGGGCATGGCCTGCTGCAGCCGAGACTCATCGCCCTCCGCCAGCGCCAGTCCCCGCGCCAGATGAACGTCCAGTACGGCCTTGGCCAGACGATCGTCATCGGCCAACCGCATCCAGTGGGCATTGACGTGGGCCAGCTTGTCGAAGTCCAGCCGGGCCGGTGCCCGGCCGATGCCCTCCAGCCCGAACCAGGCGATGGCCTGGGCGTCGGAGAACAGCTCCTCGTCGCCATGGGCCCAGCCCAGCCGGGCCAGATAGTTGCGCATGGCCTCGGGCAGATAGCCCATGTCGGCATATTCATGCACAGCCTGGGCCCCATGACGCTTGGACAGTTTGGCCCCGTCCGGACCGTGGATCAGGGGGATGTGGGCGAACACCGGCCGGGTCCAGCCCAGTGCGTCATAGATCAGCGCCTGGCGCGCGGCGTTGTTCAGATGGTCGTCGCCGCGGATGACGTGGGTCACCCCCATGTCGTGGTCGTCGACCACCACGGCCAGGTTGTAGGTCGGGGCCCCGTCGGAGCGCAGGATGACCAGATCGTCCAGCGATCCCGTGTCCCAGGACACCGGCCCCTGGACACCGTCCTGGATGGTCACGGCCACGCCTTGGGGGCGTTTGAAGCGAACCGTGTGAGGATTCATCAGGTCGTCGACCGAGGGCTCACGGTCCCGCCAAGGGCTTTCGAACGCGCGTCCCTCCGCCTTGGCGGCGTCACGAAGCGCACCCGTCTCCTCGGCCGTCAGGAAGTCGCGATAGGCGTGGCCGGTCGCCAGCAGCTGGTTGGCCACCTCGCGGTGCCGGTCGGCCCGGCTGAACTGGAACACGGGCTCCTCATCCGCGAACAGGCCCAGCCAGCCGAGACCGTCGAAGATGGCCTTCACGGCGTCGTCCGTGGACCGCTCCCGGTCGGTGTCCTCCACCCGCACGAGGAACCTGCCGTTGTGGTGACGTGCAAACAACCAGTTGAACAGCGCCGTTCTTGCCCCCCCTATATGCAGATATCCGGTCGGCGAGGGGGCGAAGCGGGTGACGACGGCGGGCGCGTCAGGCGAGGAGGCGGGAGAGGTCATGGGGGAAGGGTCCATCGGGGCCGCCCTTATAGCGCCGCCTGCGTCCAAGCCCAGCCTGCGGGCGCGCATGCTTGCCTTCCTGCGCGATCAGGCG
>CAMCIP010000118.1 GCA_945874855.1 Brevundimonas vancanneytii | reverse complement strand
GCGGACCCGTTCAGGTCCGCGCCCTCCTCACCTCCGGATTGGGCCGGAGGCCGGCTTACCAGCCGCGACCGCCGCCGCGACCGCGACGGTCATCGTCGCGACGTTCCCAGCGGATGCGCCGCTCCAGCCGGTCGAAGCGATAGTCCAGGTCGGCGCGCTCGCGGCGGGACAGGCCGTCGCGGCTGTAGCGGCGTTCCAGCCGGATCAGGGCGTGGAACTCGTCGCGCAGGCCGGCGGCTTCGCGCCGGGTCAGGGCGCCGTTGCGGACGCCCTGGTCGATGCGGCGGTCCAGACGGTCGAAGCGGCGCTGGATCGACACCCAGTCGCGGTAGTCGCGCCGATCGTCAAAGCGATCGTGTTGGCCATAGCCGCCGGCCGCGACGTGGACGTCGGCCCGGCCCTGGGCGGCGGCCGGCACGGCGATCGAAGCCGCGGCCAGGGCGAGGGCGGAAATCAGGAAGGTCTTTTTCATCGGTTCGGTCTCCTTGGCCGTGGGCGTCGCTCCGGGGTGGATCGACGTTGACCGAAGGAAAGCGCACCGCGCCTGAGCCGCATCTGAACGGCGCGCTTCAGGTGCGGTTCATTCACCTGAACGGCGACGGGCCCTCGCGCCCCCGGGGGTACGCGGTTGGGCAAACGGTGAAATCATTCTACATCCGACGTTCAGCCGCCGTTCAGAGGGACTGGACCACAAGGCCGTCATGATCCGCGTTTCCCTCCTGATCCTCGTCGCCGTCCTGACCGCCGCCCTGCCGGGCGCCGCGCGGGCCGACCCCCTGCTGGATGGCCGGGTCGATCCGGTGGTCGGGACCCAGGCGGATGCGCGCGTCGGGGCCGAGGAGCGGCGGGAGCGTCGCCTCGCTCGCCGGTCGGCGCGGGAGTTTCAGGACCCCGGCGGTCAGCGCGCCGACCGGGAGGCCATTGTGCGTGACGTCTCGCGCGGACGGCCCGGCCGTCGGGTGGGCGTCCGCTCGGAAGGCGACGACGTGGTGGTGATCTGGGAGTATCCGGGTGGCCGCATCGCCGAGATCGTGGTCGACGGCCGCACCGGGCGCATTCGGGGAGAACGGTGAGATGAGGGTTCTGCTGGTCGAGGACGACGTCGATCTGTCGCGTCAGCTCAAGGCCGCCCTGTCCGACGCCGGCTATGCCGTCGATCACGCCGCCGACGGCGAGGAGGCGCATTTCCTGGGCGACACCGAACCCTATGACGTGGTGGTGCTGGACCTGGGCCTGCCCCGCATCGACGGGGCCTCGGTGCTGGAGCGGTGGCGGCGCGAGGGCAAGACCATGCCCGTGCTGATCCTGACCGCGCGCGGGGCCTGGTCGGACAAGGTGTCGGGCTTTGACGCCGGCGCCGACGACTATCTGACCAAGCCCTTCCACACCGAGGAACTGCTGGCGCGCCTGCGGGCCCTGCTGCGGCGGTCGGCGGGGGTGGCGACGGCGGTGCTGAGCTGCGGCGCCCTGCGGCTGGATCCGCGCGCGGCCCGGGCCAGTGTCGACGGTGAGCCGCTGCGCCTTACCAGTCTGGAATACCGCCTGCTGCACTATCTGATGATGCATCAGGGCCGGGTGATCGGCCGCACGGAACTGGTCGAACACCTCTACGACCAGGACTTCGATCGCGACTCCAACACTATCGAGGTCTTCGTCGGCCGCCTGCGCAAGAAGATCGGACCTGACCGGATCGAGACGGTGCGTGGCCTGGGCTATCGGCTGATGCCCCTCGCCGGCGAGGCGGAAGCGGCGTGAGCCGGGCCCGGGTGGGCCTGTTCACCGACTGGGGCCGCTTCTTCGGACGGCCCGCGCGGTCGCTGACGCGCCGGCTGATCTGGCTGGCCTCGGCCTGGATCGTGGCGGCGCTGCTGGTCACGGGCCTGATCCTGACCTCCACCTACCGGGAATCGGCCCTGATGCGGCTGGGCTCGGACCTGACCGACTTTCTGGACGAAGTCCTGCTGGCCACCGAGGTGACGCCGGAAGGCGTGACGACCCGCCCCCTGCGCGACGAGGCGACGCTGAACATCTTCGGCGGGGCCTATTGGCAGGTCGCCGAGCCGGCCGGAGATGGAAGCCTGCGGATTCTGGCGCGCTCGGCCTCGCTGTGGGAATCGACCCTCGATGTGCCGCCCGACCTGCCCGGCCAGCTGCAGGCGGAGGCGGGCGATGTGATCCCCTTCAATGCCACCGCGCCCGACGGGGCGCCGTTGCGCGTGGGGGCCACGCTGAAACTCTATCCCGGCCGGACCACGCCGGTGGTCTTCATGGCCGCGATCGACCGGTCGCCGGTGGACGCCGAGGTGCGCCAGTTCGCCACCGTGGTGGGCGTGGCCCTGCTGATCCTGGGGGCGGGTCTGGTGGCGGCGGTGTTCATCCAGGTGCGGATCGGACTGCAGCCGCTGTTCGCCCTGCGCATCGAAATCGCCGACGTCCGCAAGGGCAAGGCCACGCGCATCGAGGGCGACTATCCGCTGGAGATCGCCCCGCTGGCCGGGCAGGTGAACCGGCTGCTGGACCATAATCAGGAGGTGGTGGATCGGCAGCGCACCCATGTCGGCAATCTGGCCCATGCGCTGAAGACGCCGCTGTCGGTCATGCTGACCGAGGCCCGCGGTCAGGACGGGCTGCTGGCTGATGTGGTGCGCCGCCAGAGCGAGGTGATGAAGGGGCAGGTGGACCACCATCTGCGCCGCGCCCGCGCCGCCGCCCGCGCCCAGGGCCTGGGTGAGCGCACCCCCGTCGCGGAGGTGGTCGACGAACTGGCCGTCATGCTGGAACGGGTGTTCGAGGCCAAGGCCATCGAGATCGACTGGCGCGCGCCGGACGCGCTGCATTTCCTCGGCGAGCGTCAGGACCTGCAGGAGATGCTGGGCAATCTGATGGAGAATGCCTGCAAATGGGGGGTGCGCCGGGTGCGGGTGACCGCCGGCGCCACCGGCATGGGCACGCTGGTCGCCGTGGTCGAGGACGACGGCCCGGGCCTGCCGGCCGACCGGCTGGACACGGTGCTGAAGCGCGGCGAACGGCTGGACGAGTCCGCGCCGGGATCAGGGCTGGGCCTGTCGATCGTGGATGAACTGGCCCGCGCCTATGGCGGACGGCTGGTCCTGGCCGCCAGCGACATGGGGGGGCTGAAGGCGACGCTGGACCTGCCCGCGGCCGAAGCTTGACCGTTTCATTTCGTTAACCCTGCGGCGTGAAGATATTCGGCCGGACCAGATCCGGCGAGGAGTCCTTCCGGATGGCGGCGCTGTCGACCGCGCATCGCGCGGCGCTGGCCGCCCTGATCGATCGCTGTCCCGAAGGGGCCCTGGCGACCCTGGCCCGCGTCGTGCCCCAGATGGGCGGCGACAAGGCGGAAGAGCTGTCGGCGATGCTGCAGGCGGAAACCGCCGAGCGCCGCCGCCGTCGCCTGACCTTTGCCCCGCTCCTGCCCCTGTTCCAGCCGAGGGCCGACGGGGTGGAACATCTCGGTTTTCCGGCCGGCGTGCTGCCGCGCCTCTGGGTCGAAGCCATCGGCGGTGACCGCAGCCTGCTGGTCATTCTGGACGATGAGGAAGGCACCGACGCCGCAAAGGTGGCCGACCGTCTGTGCCGCACGGCGGCGGGGGTGGTGCGCGACCGGCCGGACATCGTCTGGCCTCCGGAGTTGGCGCCAGAAGCGCGCCAGACCGGGCTGGTCGAACTGGCCGGATGTCTCGACCTGGCGCATCTGGCGCGCGGTGGCGTCCGCCAGCTGCCCGACTGGCTGAACGGCCAGGGCGAGGATCAGATCGCGGGGCTGCGCCTGCTGCTGAAGGACGCGGCGGCGGTGGCGCCGGACGGCGCCGCGCGGATGATCGAGATCCTGTTCGCCCATCTGGCGGACGCTCCGGCCATCCTGCGCATCGTCACCCAGACATCGCGTGTGGCGGCGCGGGAAGATTTTCTGGGCGGGTCCGAGCTGGCGGACTTCGTCGCGCGCATCATCCGCGCCGTGCGCCGGCGGGTGGATCGGGTGGCCGGATTCAGTCCCTCTGGCGACGGGCCGGCGATCGAGGCCGTGGTCGAGGACGTCCGCTGGTGCGCCGACGCCCTGACGCAGCTGGACATCACCCTGGAACGCGATCCCCAGGGCGAGTGGAGCCGCGACATCCGCGCCGCCCGCCTTGCGATGGCCGAGCGGATCGGCGTCTGGATCAAGGCCGGCGAACGGGCCCTGGCCGAGGCGGCGCCGCGGACCCGCAGCCGCACCGGCGGCCGCAGCTCGCGCCAGGAGGCGGAGGTCGATCGCGCGGTCGAGCCGGGGGTGGTCGCCTCGGCCACCGCCTGGGCCCGTCTGCTGGCCGCCCTGCGCGGACCGGCGGCCGTGTTCGGCGCCGAGGCCGATCGCCGCACGCGCGTCGAGGCCCTGGTCACCGAGCTCAGCGACTGGGCGGACGAGGCGATCCTGGCGATCAATGGCGGGGAGGTCGCCAACGAGGCGCAGGCCCTGGATCGTGTGACGGACGTCGCCGGCCTGCTGGAAGCCCTGGATGCGGCCGAGCCGGCCCGCACCGTGCGTCGCCGGGTCGCGGTGGCCGGAGCCGGTCCGGGAGATGCCGGGGCCTCGCCGGGAAGCCTCTGATCGGCTAGAGCCTTCGTCATGTTCGCCTTCTGGGGCCTGACGGGCCTGGCCGCCGCCGGAGCGGCCCTCATCATTCTGAGCGTCGCGCGCCGCGCGGAGGTGGCCCGGGCCGCCGCCCCGGCGGACGACGCCCTGTCGCGCGAACTGTCCGAGCTGGAACGTCTGAAGGCGCGCGGCCTGCTGGACGAGGAGGCCTTCACCCTGGCCCGGGCCGAGACCGCGCGTCGGCATCTGGGCGCCCCGCGCGAGATGGAGGCGCCGGTCAGCGGCGCCGGCGACCGGCAGCGGGTGCTGATCGGGGCCGCCCTGGCCGTGCTGGTGGCACTGGGGCTCTACGCCGTGGTCGGCGAGGCCGGCTATGAGGATCAGCCCTATGCCCGGCGCGTGGCGGAATGGGCCCGCACGCCCGAGACCCTGGACGCGCCGCGTCTGGCCGCTGTCATGGGCGAGGCGGCGCGGACCCGGCCGGACGACCGGCAGGCCCTGAACCTGCTGGGCGCGGCCCGGTTCGAGGCGGGCGACCCGATCGGCGCGGCCTCGGCCTTCCGCCGGGCCCTGGCCCTGGACCCGGACGACGCGGTCAGCTGGGCGCGGCTGGGCGAATCCCTGGTGAGGGCCGCACAGGGCCGGATCGACGGCGATGCGGAGGCCGCCTTCCGCGAGGCGGTCCAGCGCGATCCGAACCAGCTCGGGGCACGCTATTTCCTGGGCGAACTGGCCCTGACGCGCGGCGACGCGGCCGAGGTCCGGGCCATGTGGGGCCCGCTGATCGCCGTGCTGGACCCCGCCGACCCCCGTCGTGCCGATCTGATCGCGCGCCTGCCCGCCGCACCCTCACCGGGGACGCCATGAGCTGGCTGCCGAAATCGCCCAAGGCCCGCCGCCGTCTGTGGGCCGTGGCCGCCGCCGGGCCCGTCCTGGCCCTGGCCGTAGGCCTGAGCCTGTGGGCCATGAGCGACAGCGTGACCTTCTTCGTCACCCCGTCCGAAGCCACGGAAGAGGCCGCGCCGGCCGGCCGGGCCGTGCGTCTGGGCGGACTGGTCGAGGCGGGCAGCGTCCGGCGCGGCGCCGACGGCACGGTGACCTTCACGGTTGGCGACGGCGCGGCGCGCACGCCCGTGACCTATCGCGGCGACCTGCCCGACCTGTTCCGCGAGGGCCAGGGCGTGGTGGCCGAGGGGGCCTT
This sequence comes from Brevundimonas vancanneytii, assembly GCA_945874855.1. Taxonomy (GTDB): domain Bacteria; phylum Pseudomonadota; class Alphaproteobacteria; order Caulobacterales; family Caulobacteraceae; genus Brevundimonas; species Brevundimonas vancanneytii_A. The sequence goes on along the minus strand of CAMCIP010000118.1, from coordinate 1,460 downwards.
CCGGCCCGACCGCAGCTTCGAGGCCACCCAGGTGCTGGCCAAGCACGACGAGACCTATATGCCCCGCGAAGTGGCCGAGAAGCTGAAGGCGCGCGGCGAATGGCGTCCTGAAGAAGGCAGCCCCAAACTGTGATGGCCGAGTTCGGCAGCTTCTGCCTGATCCTGGCGCTGACCCTGTCGCTGGCCCAGGCCGGCTTCAGCGGTTGGGGCCGACTGCGCCGCAGCCCGCTGCTGGTCGGGGCCGGCCAGGGCGCGGCCGTCGCGGCGGCCGTGGCGCTGGCCCTGGCCTTCGCCGTGCTGCTGCTGGCCTTCTGGACCTCGGACTTCTCGCTGAAGGTGGTGGCGGCCAACAGCCACACCGACAAGCCGGCGCTCTACAAGGTGGCCGGGACGTGGGGCAATCACGAGGGGTCGCTGCTGCTGTGGTGCCTGGTCATGGCGGCGTTCGGGGCCATCCTGGCCGGCGCGCGCGGGCTGAATTTCGGGTTGAAGGCCTCGGCTGTGGCGACCCAGGGGGCCCTGACGGCCCTGTTCGTCGGCTTTGCGGTCTTCACCTCCAGCCCCTTCACCCGTCTGACCCCGGCACCGATCCAGGGCGCCTCGCTCAACCCCCTGCTGCAGGACCCGGCGCTCGCCTTCCATCCGCCCCTGCTCTACGGCGGCTACGTCGGCCTGTCGGTCTGCTTCTCGCTGGCGGTCGCGGCCCTGATCGAGGGGCGGGCGGGCTCGGCCATCTGGCCCGCCTGGGGCCGGTGGGTGCGGCCCTGGGCGCTGGCATCCTGGGCCCTTCTGACCGTCGGCATCACGCTCGGGTCCTTCTGGGCCTATTATGAGCTGGGCTGGGGCGGCTGGTGGTTCTGGGACCCGGTCGAGAACGCCAGCTTCATGCCCTGGCTGGCGGCGGCGGCCCTGCTGCACTCGGCGGTGGTGACCGAACGGCGTGGCGCCCTGGCCGGCTGGACCACCTTCCTGGCCCTCCTCGCCTTCACCTTCTCCATGCTGGGCGCCTTCCTCGTGCGGTCCGGCGTGCTGACCAGTGTGCACGCCTTCGCCGTGGACCCCGAGCGTGGCATGGCCCTGCTGGGCATCCTCGCCGTCGCGTCGGGCGCGGCCTTTGCCCTGTTCGCCTGGCGCGTGCCGAAGCTGAGCCCCGGCGGCAGCTTCGCCCCGGTCAGCCGTGAGGCGGGGCTGGTGCTGAACAACCTGTTCCTGACGGTCGCCGCCGTGACCGTGCTGCTGGGCACCCTGTATCCGCTGATCTTCGAGGCCTTCACGGGCGAGACGATTTCGGTCGGGCCGCCCTATTTCGCCCTGACCTTCACGCCGCTGATGACCGTCGCCGCCCTGATCCTGCCCGCCGGGCCGATGCTGGCCTGGAAGCGCGGGGATCTGAGGGGAGTCGGTCAGCGGCTGATGCTGGCCGCCGGCCTGTCGGTGGCGGTGGGTCTGGGGGCGCTGGC
>CAMCIP010000117.1 GCA_945874855.1 Brevundimonas vancanneytii | reverse complement strand
GTATAGGCGCGCAGGGCGTGCTGGATGCGGTTGCCCAGCTGGGCCAGGACGCTGTCGGGGATGTCGGCCGGGTTCTGGGTCACGAAATAGACGCCCACACCCTTGGAGCGGATCAGGCGCACGACCTGTTCGACCTTCTCGCGCAGGGCCGGCGGGGCGTCGGTGAACAGCAGGTGGGCCTCGTCGAAGAAGAAGACCAGGCGCGGCTTCTCCGGATCGCCGATCTCCGGCAGCTGTTCGAACAGCTCCGACAGCAGCCACAGCAGGAAGGCCGCATACAGGCGCGGGCTGTTCATCAGCCGCGTGGCGTCCAGCACATTGACCTGGCCCCGGCCGTCCAGGCCGACGCGGATCATGTCCTCGAGCCGCAGGGCCGGCTCGCCGAAGAAGGCCTTTCCGCCCTGCTGCTCCAGCTGCAGGATCGACCGCTGGATGGCGGCGATGGAGGCGGGAGCCACATTGCCGACCTCGCGGCCGATGCGCTCGGCGTTCTCGCCGACATGGGCCAGAAGGGCGCGCAGGTCGTCGAGATCCAGCAGCAGCAGGCCCTCGGTGTCGGCGACGTGGAAGACCACCGACAGCACCCCCTCCTGCACGTCGTTGAGGTTCAGCATGCGCGCCAGCAGCAGGGGGCCGATCTCGCTGACCGTGGTGCGGACCGGATGGCCCTTCTGGCCGTACAGGTCCCAGAACACCGTCGGCGCGGCCTGGGGCTTCAGGGTCAGGCCCAGCTGCTGCGCCCGCGCCAGCAGCTTCTCGCCCGGAGCCCCCGCCATGCAGATGCCCGAGAGATCGCCCTTCACATCGGCGCAGAAGACCGGGACCCCGGCATCGGAAAAACCCTGGGCCATGATCTGCAGGGTCACCGTCTTGCCGGTGCCCGTGGCACCTGCCACCACCCCATGACGGTTGGCGCGGTTCAGCAGCAGATGCTCAGGCTGATCGGACAGGCCCAGGAACAGGCCGGGAGCAAGGGTCATGAGGAGCGGGGTCCGGAACGGGGAAGGGGGGCGCGCGCTGATGCTTGACCGGGGCCGGCGTACGGATCAAGGGCGATCGGCGCAACCGCCGTTGACGCCGGCATCAGGGACCCTGACCATATGCCGATGAAACCCCCGACCGTGATCCCCTCCTCGACCGTGTCGAGAAACGCCCTGGTGGTGCTGGCCGTCGTGGGCGCGGGCGCGGCCGTCTACTGGCTGCGGGACATCCTGACGCCCCTGGCCATGGCCATCTTCCTGCTGATCATGATCGGCGGGGTGCAACGGTCGCTGGAGCGAAGGCTGGGGCTTTCGGAACGGATGGCGGGGGTCGGTGCCCTTCTGGTGGTGATCCTCGGCTTCTTCGCCTCCATCGCCATCATCGTGAACGGGGCGGCGGGCTTCTTCGACCAGGCCACGGGCGTGACCGCCCGGATCGGGCCGCGCATCGACCAGCTGCTGATCGACGGCAGCCGCCTGCTGAGCGTGACCACCGTGCCCACGGCGGCGGAACTGATGAGCGGCCTGGACGTACGCGCCTATCTGGCCGACGCCGCCCTGCAGGCCCAGGGCGTGGTGACCGGGGCCATCTTCGTGATGATCTACCTTGGCTTCCTGCTGGCCTCCCAGGCCGGGTTTCGGCGCAAGCTCGTCGGCATGTTTCCCGACCGCAAGGCGCGCGGCGAAGCCCTGGAGGTCTTCGAACGGGTGCGCGGCGGGGTGGAAGGCTATCTCTGGGTCCAGACCGTCACCGGCGCCCTGATCTGTGCCGTCGCCTGGGTGCTGATGCGCGCCGTCGGACTTCAGAACGCCGAGTTCTGGACCTTCGTCATCTTCATCGTGGGGTTCATCCCGGTCCTGGGGGGCGCCGTGGCCGGCCTTGCGCCGCCGCTGTTCGCCCTGGTCCAGTTCGACACCTACTGGCAGCCCCTGGTCCTGCTGGGCGGGCTGCAGCTGATCCTGTTCGTCAGCGGCAACTTCCTCCAGCCGCGGATGCAGGGCGACAACCAGAACATCGATCCGGTGGTGGTGCTTCTGTCCCTGGCCTTCTGGGGCAAGGTCTGGGGCGTGGTCGGCATGTTCCTGTCCACACCGCTGGCGGTCATGGCCATGGCCATTCTGGCGGAGTTTCGCGGCAGCCGCTGGATGGCCATCCTGCTGTCGGGCGACGGCCAGCCCTACGCCGATGAGGGCGGCGCGCCCCGCGGCAACCCGCCGCGACCGGCCGCCGAGCCGGACCCTCCGCCCGGGTCTTGAACCGGGGCCGCCGGACCCCACATCCTCAGCATCGCCGTGGCTCCCCTCCCCTCCGGCCGCGGTGAGGACAAGGACGGCGCCGCCCCTCCCCCTCCCGGCGCCGCCCCGGCAAAGGCCGTCGAAGCCCCGGCTTCGGCGGCCTTTCGCGTTGAACCAGCAGAATTGTCAGACACCCCGGCCGCAGACGGTCGCCGGCTGGGTCCGACGGCGCGCGCTTTCCGGCCTTCCCCTTTTGCGAGGCGCACACTAACCATCGGTCCCTGGGGCGGTCGCCAGGACCGCGATGACCACGAGACCCGACCATGGCCGGCCACGCCGATCCCGCCACCGCTTCCGACCCGCGGTTGGAGGCGCTCTTGCGGGCGTTTGGAGAGCCGGGGGGCGGCGCTGGCCCCCTGGAGCGCGCCTTTGTGGCCCAGGCGCTGGAGGACTGGTTCGCGGACGAGACACCGGAGATCGATCTCGTCGATCTGGGCGCGCTTCTGGCCGGGATCTGGGCCGCGACGGCGCACCGTGAGCCGGACGCCCCTCCCCGGATCCACATCGGCCCGCTGGACGGCGCCAACGGCCGGGCGACCGGCTATGACGTGGTGCACATCCTCCAGGACGACGGCGCCTTCCTCGTCGACAGCGTCATGGGCGAGCTGGCCGACGCCGGCGTGTCCGTGCGCGCCATGTTCCATCCTGTGGTGGCGGCCGGTCGAACCGCGCAGGGCGCCCGTGTCCCCGCCGCGGACCGGCGCGAATCCATCATCGTCGTGATCGTCGATCCCCTGCCACAGGAGCGCCGCGACGCCCTGGCCGACGGCCTGAGGGCGACCCTGGCCGATGTCCGTCAGGCCGTGGCCGACCATGGCCCGATGAACGCCGCCATGGCCGGGGCCATCGGGCACCTGCGCGCCGGCGCGGCGGGCGTCGATACAGCCCTGGTGGAGGAGTCCATCGCCTTCCTCGAGTGGCTGAACGACGACCATTTCGTCTTCCTCGGGGCCCGCGACTATGACTATCCGCGCGACGCCCAGGGCGGGTATCAGGCCCAGGCGCCCCTGTCCCAGTCGGGCGAGGGGCTGGGGGTCCTGCGCGATCCGGAACGCACGGTCCTGCGCCGCACCAATGAGCCGGCCGTTCTGACCGGGGCGATGAAACGCCAGCTCGACCTGTCGGACCCGGTCACGGTCGCCAAGGCCAACGCCCGTTCCCGGGTGCATCGTCGCGCCTATATGGACTATGTCGGCGTCAAGCGGTTCGGCCCGGATGGCCGTCCGAGCGGGGAGACCCGCTTCGTCGGCCTGTTCACCGCCGAGGCCTATGATCGCGCCGCCTCGCAGGTGCCGCTGCTGCGGCGCAAGGTCGCCAACGCGCTCGCCCGCGCCGCCAAGATCGAGGGCAGCCACAGCCACAAGCGGCTGAAGAACATTCTCGAATCCTATCCGCGTGACGAACTGTTCCAGATCGCCGAGGATGAACTGCTCGACATCGCCCTCGGCATTCTGCACCTGCAGGACCGGCCGCGGATCCGGTCCTTCACGCGCAAGGACCCGTTCGACCGTTTCGTCTCCGTTCTGGTCTTCATTCCGCGTGAGCGGTTCCACGCCTCGGTGCGTGAACGGATCGGCGACATCCTGGCCCAGGCCTGGGGCGGGCGGCTCTCGGCCTGGTATCCCGAGCTGTCCGACAATCCGCTGGTCCGGATCCACTACATCATCGGCGTGACGCCCGGAGACCACCCTGTTCCCGACGCCGCCGAGCTGGAGGCGCGGATCGAGGATGCGGGCCGCGGGTGGCCCGACCGGTTCGAGGCCGCCCTGCGTGCCGCCGGCGTGGACGACGTCGGGGTGGGCGCCCTCAGCGCCCGGTGGGCCGACGCCTTCGGCGCCGGCTATCGCGACCGCTATTCGGCGACCGAGGCGGTGGAGGATCTGCACGCCTTCGACCGGCTGAACGCCGACGGCCAGATCGGATCCGGCGAGGCGGTGGGTGTGCGCGCCTTCCGCAATCCCGACGACAGCCCCCTGCAGTTCCGTTTCAAACTGTACCGCCGCGGCGCGGCCGTGCCCCTGTCCGACGTCCTGCCGATCCTGGCCGACATGGGTCTCAAGACGCTGGAGGAGTGGGGCCATGCCGTGCGACCGCTCGGCGACGCCGCGGTGCATGTGCATGAGTTCCTGATGGAGGACCCGCGCGGCGCCGACCTGTGCTTCGCCGACGTCCAGGGCCCGTTCGAAACGGCCTTCCAGGCGGTCTGGAGCGGGATGACGGAAAGCGACGGCTTCAATCGCCTGGTGCTGGAGCTGGGCGTCGACTGGCGCGCGGCGGCCCTGATCCGAACCCTGGCGCGCTATCGCCAGCAGAGCGGACTGGATCCCAGCCAGACGGTGCAGGAAGAGGCGCTGATCCTGTATCCCGAGACGGCGCGGTCCCTGCTGGACCTGTTCGCCGCGAAATTCGACCCGGCGGGCGGCGAGTTGGCCGCCCGGGCCCTCGAGGTCGCGCGCCTCGAGGACCTGATCCGTGAGCGGCTCATGGCGGTCAGGAGCCTGGACCACGACCGGGCCCTGCGGCGGCTGGCGAGCCTGATCGGCGCGATCAAGCGCACCAATTTCTACCAGATTGGGGCTGACGGCGGGCCGAAGCCGCATGTGTCGATCAAGATCGCTTCGCGCGAGCTGGACGACCTGCCCCTGCCCAAGCCGCACCGGGAGATCTTCGTCTGGGCCCCGCATGTGGAGGGCGTGCATCTTCGCTTCGGGCCCGTGGCGCGGGGCGGCCTGCGCTGGTCGGACCGCCGCGACGACTTCCGCACCGAGGTTCTGGGGCTGGTCAAGGCGCAGCAGGTCAAGAACGCCGTCATCGTGCCGGTCGGCTCAAAGGGCGGCTTCTTTCCCAAGAACCTGACCGCCCTCGTCCGCGCCGGCGCCGATCGCGACGCCCAGCAGGCCGAGGCGATCCGGGCCTACCGGACCTTCCTGTCCGGCCTGCTGGACGTCACCGACAACATCGCCGCCGACGGCGCGGTGGTGCGGCCCGTGAACGTCGTGGCCTGGGAGGACGACGATCCCTATCTGGTCGTGGCCGCCGACAAGGGCACGGCCACCTTCTCCGACATCGCCAACGGCGTCTCGGCCGACTACGGCTTCTGGCTGGGCGACGCCTTCGCCAGCGGCGGCTCGGTCGGCTATGACCACAAGGCCATGGGCATCACCGCCCGCGGGGCGTGGGAGGCGGTCAAGCGCCATTTCCGCGAGCTGGGCAAGGACATCCAGACCGAGCCGTTCACGGCGGTGGGCGTGGGCGACATGTCCGGCGATGTGTTCGGCAACGGCATGCTGCTGTCCCGCGCGACGAAGCTGGTGGCGGCCTTCGACCACCGCGACATCTTCCTGGACCCCGATCCCGACCCCGCGACGTCCTGGGCGGAGCGCGACCGGCTGTTCGCCCTGCCGCGGTCGTCCTGGCAGGACTATGACGCCAAGAAGATCTCGCGGGGCGGCGGCGTCTTCTCGCGCGGCGCCAAGTCGATCGACCTCAGCCCCGAAGTCCGCGCCCTGCTCGGCATCGAGGACGAGGCCCTGGATCCCGCCTCCCTGATGAAGGCCATCCTCAAGGCGCCCGTCGAACTGCTCTATCTCGGCGGCATCGGCACCTATGTGAAGTCCGCCCGCGAAAGCGACGCCCAGGCGGGCGACAAGGCCAATGACGCCCTGCGCATCGACGGCTCGGACCTGCGGGTCAAGGTGGTGGGCGAGGGGGCCAACCTGGGGCTGACCCAGGCCGGTCGCATCGCCTTCGCCCTCACGGGGCGGTCGACGGGTGGCGGGCGGATCAATACCGACGCCATCGACAATTCCGCCGGGGTCGACACCTCGGACCACGAGGTCAACATCAAGATCCTGACCGGGGCCGCCATCGCCTCGGGCGCGCTGGATCCTGCCGCGCGCGACGCCCTTCTGGCGTCGATGACGGAAGAGGTCGGCGAGAAGGTCCTGGCCCACAACTACGACCAGACCCTGGCCCTGACGCTGCAGCAGGCCGAAGGCGTCGGCGCGCTGGACGCCCAGCAGGCCTTCATGCAGGCCCTGACGGCCAAGGGGCGGCTGGATCGCCGCGTCGAGGGCCTGCCCGACGACGTCAAGGTCGCGGAGATGCGCGCCGCCGGCGCCGCCCTGACGCGGCCGGAACTCGCCGTGCTGACCGCCTATGCCAAGATCGAGCTGTTCGACGAGATCGTGGCCTCGGGCGCGCCCGACGATCCCTTCTTTCACCAGACCCTGGTTGGATACTTCCCCAAGGCCCTGGCCCGGTTCGAGGCCGAGATGCGCGGCCACCGGCTGCGGCGCGAGATCGTGGCCACGGTTCTGGCCAATGACATCGTCAACGCCTGCGGGCCGACCTTCCCCCTGCGCCTGCGCCAGAGCGCGGAAACCGGGGCGGGGCCGATGGTGCTGGCCTTCGCCGCGGCGCGTCGCATCTTCCGGCTGGACGAGGCCTGGGACGCGGTCTCGGCCCTGGATCTCCGGATCCCGGCCGAGGCCCAGACCGCCCTCTATGGCGAGGTCGCCACGGTCCTGAGGCGCCAGACCTTCTGGCTGACGCGTCGCGCGGCCCTGCCCGGGGGCTCGGTGCAGGGGCTGGTGGACGCCTATCAGCCCGTGGCTGACGCCCTGCGGCCCGAAGGCGGAGCGGTGCTGTCGCGGTTCGAGCAGGCCCGGCTGCAGGCGCGGATCGAGGCCTTCACGGCCCTGGGCGCCCCGGCCGATCTGGCCCGCGCCGTCGCCCTGCTGCGGCCCACGGTGGCGACGGCGGACGTCGGCGACCTGGCCCGCGAGGCCGGCTGGTCGGCCCCCGCCATGGCGCGACTCTATCACCAGGTCGGGGCGGCCTTCGACTTCGACCGCCTGCGCGTGGCCGCGGGCGGCGTGCCGTCACAGGACCGCTTCGACCGCATGGCGGTCCGTCGCCTGACCCAGGACCTGATGGCCGAGCAGCTGGTGCTGACCCGCGCCGTCGCCCGGTCGGCCGATGCGTCGGCCGGCGCCGACGAGGCCTCGGCCG
>CAMCIP010000116.1 GCA_945874855.1 Brevundimonas vancanneytii | reverse complement strand
ATATAGGCGAGGTCGTGCTTCGAGGCCTCGATCTCCTTGGGATCCTCTTCCGTCTCGTCGCGCAGGGCCTGGACGTCCTTGTGGCGGAACAGGGCATTGCCGTCGAAGCTGACCTTGGCGTCCAGCACGCGGAGATGGCCGTCCTTCATGACGATCAGCGGATTGACCTCCAGCATCGACATGTCCTTGTCGACGAAGGCCTTGTGCAGGGCCGGGAACAGCGACTTCGCGTCCTCGCGGGCCGTACCCTCGAGGCCGAAGGCGTCCGACAGGGCGGCCACGTCGGCGTCGGTGACACCCGCCGTCGGATCGATGACGAGGGTGTGGATGCGGTCGGGCGTGTCGTGGGCGACCTTTTCGATGTCCATGCCGCCCTCGGTCGAGACGACAAAGGCCACCCGGCCGAAGGCGCGGTCGACGAGGATCGACAGATAGAGTTCGCGGGCGATGTCGGCGCCGTCCTCGACATAGAGACGGTTGACCTGTTTGCCGGCCGGGCCGGTCTGGGCGGTGACGAGCGTATTGCCCAGCATTTCGCGGGCGTTCCTGACCACGTCCTCGACCGAGCGGGCCAGCCGGACGCCGCCCCTGGCCTCGGGCGTCAGCTCCCGGAAGAAGCCCTTGCCGCGCCCGCCGGCGTGGATCTGGCTTTTGACCACCCACAGGGGCCCCGGCAGGGCGCGGGCCGCGGCCTCGGCCTGGTCGGCGGAGGTGATGGCGACGCCCTCGGCGACCGGCACGCCAAAGCCCTTGAGCAGCTGCTTGGCCTGGTATTCGTGGATGTTCATGGGAGCCGCCGAATGGTGGGGGGAGGAAGGTCGGGGCGCTTATAGGCGGCGGGTCGAGTCGGGCGCAACCGCGGGGCGGCTGACGGCGGAAGGTTCATCACCAAGGACACCAAGGGGCCGAGGTCGAGGCACCGCAGGCGGCCTGCGTTGCGAGCAGCAGGTGCGCGGCGCGCAGGCAAGGCTCGGTCGCCGGGTGTCCCTGGTGCCCCCTTGGTGCTCCTGTGACGAACCAGAACCGGACTCGGAAGCCGAAGCTCAATCCACCCAGTCGCGCTTCAGGCTGCGGGAGGCGACGATCAGGAGGAGGGCCGCCAGGGCGTAGAACCACTGGCCGACGTAGAGCGAATAGCGCAGCGCCTCCTCGGCGAAGCGCGGCTCCAGATAGTCGGAGACGGCGCCGAGCAGATAGATGCCCAGGCCGATGCCGACCAGGTTGTTGATCAGCAGGAAGCTGGCCGAGGCGGTGGAGCGCATGTGGGCCGGGACCAGATGCTGGACCGAGGTGACGACCGGCCCCAGCCAGGCGAGGCTGAGCGCCTGGGGCACCAGGAACAGGGCGAAGGCCAGCCATTTGTCCTGGACGTTCATGGCGAGGAAGAACATGGGCACGGCGATGAGGAAGCCGATCGCGGGCACGAGGGGATAGGCGGCCTTGCTGCCGCCCTTGCCCAGTTTGTCGGCCAGCCAGCCGCCCAGCCAGATGCCGGCCGTGCCGCCGATGAAGGCGATGCCGGCGATATAGACGGCCCGCTCGACCCCCTCCATGCCCATGGACCGCTGGAAGAAGCTGGGCAGCCAGAAGGCCGCGCCATAGCCGTAGACCGACGAACAGGCGGCGCCGAAGGCGAGGAACCAGAAGCTGGGCTTCTTCAGCAGCACGGCCCAGACCTGGCCGAAGGAGGCGGCCTTGGTCGGGACGTGGGCGACCTCGACGGCACCGGGGGCCGTCTCCAGCCGGTCAAAGCCGCCCCGCACGGGGTCCTTGACGGTGAATTTCAGCAGCGGGGCGAGGAGCAATCCGGCCAGGCCGACGACGATGAAGGCCATCCGCCAGTCGATCAGGGCCGCCAGCAGCCCGCCGAACAGATAGCCGAGGGCCGTGCCGATCGGCACGCCGAAGGAATAGACCGCGAGCGCCCGGGCGCGCTGGGACTTGGGGAAATAGTCCGACACCAGGGAATAGGAGGGGGCGACGCCGCCCGCCTCGCCCACGCCGACGCCCATCCGGGCCCCGAACAGGGACCAGAAGCCCGTGGCCAGGCCGCACAGGGCGGTGAAGCCGCTCCAGAGCGCCAGCGACCAGGACACGATGCTGACCCGGCTGGTGCGGTCGGCGAACCAGGCGATCGGCAGGGCCAGGGTGGAATAGACAATGGCGAAGGCCGGCCCGCCCAGCAGGCCGAGCTGGCCATCGGTGAACTTCATCTCGGCCTGGATGTAGGGGGCCAGGATGGCCAGGATCTGCCGGTCGATGAAGTTGAAGGTGTAGACCACCATCAACAGGCCGAGCACATAGGCCCGGGTGCCGGGATTGGCCGCGGGCCCGAGGCCCTTGACGTCGCTGTGGCTCATCTCTTCCCCCACGGTCGCGGAAAACTGTTCGACCGTAATCGTTCGTCGCGCAATGAAAAATGGGCGGCGGCCCGCTTGGAACCGCCGCCCAGTCGTTCAGGATCGAAGGGCCGTCAGAACTTGACCTGGATCGAGGCCGTCACGGTCCGCGGGGGGCCGTAGTAACCGATAACCGAGTTGTTGAAGGTAGCGCCGGGGAAGTTGTAGCCGCCGACGCGATATTCTTCCTCGGTCAGGTTCTTGCCGAAGATGCCGACCGTGAAGCGGTCGTCCGGCGAGGTCCACACCGCCGACAGGTCGACCAGGGCATAGGCTTCCTGGTCGAGGATCGGATTGGGGAACTCGAACTGGCTGTAGTCGCCGCGATAGCTGACCTGGGGCGTCACCGCCAGTTCGCCACCCGCCAGCATGCCGTTCCAGGTCAGGCCGAGATAGCCGGTCCATTCCGGGGCGTTCTGCAGCACGACCTGGCTGGAGATGTCCTCGAACACCATGGTGGTCAGGTTGTAGCGCAGGAACTCGTCGAACTCGGAGTTCAGATAGCCGACGGCGAAGTTGGCGGTCAGGGAGTCGGTCAGGGACAGGGCACCTTCGAGCTCCGCCCCGTAGAAGGTGGACTGGCCGACGTTGTCGACGAAGCTGGCGATGCCGCCGACCGCCGGGACCTGGGTGGTCACCTGCTGGTCCTGGTATTCATTGTAGAACACGGCCGAGCTGAACGAGAGGATGCCGACGCGGCCCTTCAGTCCCAGCTCATAGCTGTCGACGGTCTCGGGATCGTAGCCGTTGACGGTGTTCGGCGTGAACACGGCGTCGCCGCGCATGTCGAAGCCGCCCGACTTGAAGCCCTGCGAGAAGGAGGCATAGCCCGTGATGGCGTCCGAGAAGTCATAGGACAGGGCCACCCTGGGGGTGAACTGGTCGAAGGTCTTGGCGTTGGTGTAGTCGGTGCGCACCAGCAGGGGGGCACGGACGGTGCCGCCCAGCAGCGGCGACCGGGTGGCCCCCAGATAGTTGGCGCGGAACACGTCGCCGGTCTTGTCATCCAGGGTGTAGCGGCCGCCAACCGACAGGTGCAGGCGATCGGTGATGTCGAAATTGACGTCGAAGAAGGCCGACAGGCTGGTGGTTTCGACGAAGCCGCCGGTGCCGATCACGATGCCCAGGTTCCCGACGATGGTGTCGAAGGCCCCTTCGGCGCGGCCATCCAGATAGAAGAGGCCGACGACGCCCTGGATGCGGTCGTAGTCGAACAGGCCCTGGAACTCGAGCGTGGTCTGGCTGTCCTCATAGTAGGCCGGGATGTCCAGGGTCGGCGCCGGGGTGTTGTCGAAGTCGATGACGGTGTCGGTGCGACCCTCGCGGCGGGCGGCGATGGCCTTGACGGTCCAGTTGTCCGAGACCTCGGTCTGCACGGTCAGGGCGAAGCCCTCGGTCTCGACCGAGTTCTCGTCGCCGATGCCGGCAAAGGTGTCATAGACGCTGGGCTGCACGCCCGCGCCCGTGCCGGTGCCCGCCACCTCGCGGTGGCCGTGACGCGGGGCCGAGTCGTCGACCGTGCGGTCATAGGTCAGGCGCACGAAGACCTCGTCGCGCGGGGTCCATTCGGCCGAGGCGCGGAAGGCGGTGACGTCCTTGTCGTAGTGTTCGGCGCCCGTGTTGAGGTTGGTGCCATAGCCGTCGCGGGTGTAGCGGGCCACGGCGGCGCCGACGCGGAAATCGTCGGTCAGCGGCACGCTGGCGCTGCCGAGGAAGTCGATCTGGTTGAAGCTGCCGTAGGCGGCCTTCACCGAGACCTCGGTCTCGGGCGACAGGCGCGAGGTCACATATTTGATCGCGCCGCCCACGGTGTTGCGCCCGTAGAGCGAGCCCTGGGGTCCGCGCAGGACCTCGATGCGCTGCACGTCGAACACATCGAGCACGGCGCCCTGGGGACGGGCGACATAGACATCGTCGATGTAGAGACCCACGCCCGGCTCGAAGCCCCACAGCGGATCCTGCTGGCCGACGCCGCGGATGAAGGAGATCAGGGTGGAGTTGGAACCCCGCGCCACCTGGACGGTGGCGTTGGGCGTCTGCTGCTGCAGGACGGTCAGATCCGTGCCGCCGGTCTGCTCCAGCCGGGCCTCGCCCAGGGCGGTGACGGCCACGGGCACGTCCTTCAGCGCCTCGTCACGACGGCGGGCCGAGACGATGATGTCGTCGACGGAAGTGACTTCCGGCTCCTGCGACGGCGCGTCCTGGGCCACGGCCACAGCGGACATGGCCCCCCAGGCAGCGCCGGCCAGCATGGCGGCCTTGACGAATTTCTTCATGATGTACCCCGGTTCCTGATGTTTCGGCTCGACGGCGCTTTTATTCAGCGCTCAATGATTTTCCCGGAAGGTAACCGCTTTCCGGATTCTGTCAAACGGCGAGGTCTGCCGTCCGATCGGGCGCGCTCAGGTGTGGCGCCGTTGCACACGGGGCCCGCAACGGCCTAGCCTCGGGTCATGACCAAGCTCGACGCCCCGCCCGCCGCCGCGGCTCCGGCCCGCCGGGGGCGGCCCCGCAAGGATCCGTCGGAAGGGGCGGCCGACACCTCGGCGGCCATTCTGGACGCGGCCGAGGACCTGTTTTCCAAACACGGCTTCTATGGCGTGACCATCCGGGAGGTGGCGCGCGAGGCCGGCGTCGATACCGCCCTGGTGCACTATTATTTCGGCTCCAAGCGGGCCCTTTTCGACGCCGTCTTCCTGCGCCGCGCGGAGGTCTGGAACAATGAGCGGGTCGATGCGGTCAACCGTTATGCGCGGGATCCGGGCCCGGACGGCATGACGCTGGAGGGCCTTCTGGAGGCCTTTCTGCGGCCGCCGTTCCAGTGGTCGCTGAAGGGCGGGCCCGGGTGGAAACACTATTCCGCCCTCGTGGCCCAGACCAACGCCAATCCCACCTTCGGCGGCGAGACCATGGCGCGCTATTTCGATCCGGCCATCCGTCGGCTGATCGAACTGATCAAACAGGTGCTGCCCGACGCGCGCGAGGTCGATCTGTACTGGGCCTATCACAACCTGTCGGGGGCCCTGACCCTGACCCTGGGCGAGACCGGGCGGCTGGACCGGCTGTCGGGCGGCCTGTGCCGGTCGGGCGATCTGGAGAGCGCCTGCGACTACCTGGTCCGGTTCGCGGCGGCAGGATTCCGGGCGGTGTGCGCGCCGCCCCCCGCAGCCGGTTGACGACTCAGGCGGCTTCCCCGGTCGGACCGGGGGTGCTGGCGGACTTGGCCTTGCCCGTCTTCCCGGCCTTGGCAGGCTTTTCGGCCTTCTTCGCCGCCTTTTCGGCCTTGCGGGCGTCCTTGAGGCGCTTCTTCTCGGCCTTGATCGCCAGCCTGGCCTCTTCCGGGGCGGCGTCGGCGGCGGCGGCCAGTTCGGAGAGCAGGTCGAGGAAGAGGTCGCGCTTGGCCTTGGGCAGAAGCCCCACGATCCGCTTGTCGGCGGCGATGACGCGGGGCCGGGCCGCCGCAAGCACCGCCTCGCCCGCCGCCGAAAGCCGCACGGCCTTGGCGCGGGCGTCCAGGGTGGACCGCTCGCGGTCCAGCAGCCCCCTGGCCGTCATACGCGAGACCAGATCGGCCAGGGTCGAGCGATCGATCCCGGTGGCCTTGACCAGATCGGTCTGGGTCAGACCAGCGCGCTGGGACACCGCTTCCAGCACGGCGAACTGGCGCTGGGTCGGACCGTCCGTGCCCAGTTCCTCGGCATAGACATCCAGGGCCAGCTGCAGGGCGCGGTGCATCAGGTGGCTGGGCGAATCAGCGAGAGCTCCCGCGCGTCGCGCCTGTTTTCCAGACTTCACCATGACCGACTCCCCTAGAGCTTGATCGTTTCGGACGGAACCGCGCAGCGGTTCCGGCAGAAGCGTGAATCAAGCTCTCGCTCAATCCTGGAGCCTGATTCACCGCGTCGACGGAATCGCGAAGCGATTCCCTCTCGGCGGATCAGGCTCTGCCGCGGCGCCATGGCTATCAGCCGCGTTTTAAGGTTTGAAGACGGACGATCCGAAATCGTCAGGCCGTAGCGTCCGGGGGCTGCGGCCTGGTCCCGTCGGCGGTCTCGGGCTGCAGATTCTTCAGGATCAGCGGCAGGTTGGCCAGGCCGAAGGCCATGGAGGCGATCCACAGCACCCCGCGGAAGGCGACCCAGACGTCGGCCGGGTCGGCTTCCGGCCGGCCCATCTGCGCCGCCACGGCCGAGACCAGGGCCTCGTTGCGGATCAGCTCATTGGTCAGGGCCACGGCCAGGAAATAGAGGCCATAGCGGATGGTCAGGAGGCGCCAGGCCCGGTCCGTGATCGGTATGACCGTGCCCAGCAGGGCCTTGAGCGGCCGCTTGCCCAGCAGGATGCCGCCCAGCAGGGCCGCCGCCAGACTGCCGTTCAGCACGGTGACCTTCAGCTTCACGAACAGATCGTTCTGGGTGACGATGGTCAGAAGGCCGAAGACCAGGGCGAAGCCGCCGACGATCAGCGGCATCAGGGCCAGGCGGCGCTCCAGGACCAGGCCCGCGGCCACGGCGATCGCCGCCCCCCCGACCAGGAACCAGCTGGCGTTGACCAGGGCCTGATCGCCGTCCTGACCGCTCAGGCGGAAGAACAGGAATCCCGCGGCGAAGGCGGCCAGGGCGCCGAAATCCACCGCCTGACGCACCCAGGCGGGGTTTGCGGCCTTCGTCGGTCCGGTCTCGCTCACGCTGCGTCCTCCAGTCCGACCAGCGACCGGGCGAAGGCCCGGGCGTCGAAGGGTTGCAGGTCCTCGATCCCCTCGCCCACGCCGATCAGCTTGATCGGGGCGTCTGAGGCCTGGGCCACGGGGACCAGGACCCCGCCGCGGGCCGTGCCGTCCAGCTTGGTCATGACCAGGCCGGAGACATAGGCGGTGCGGCCGAAGATCTTCTCCTGCTCCAGCGCATTGCGGC
>CAMCIP010000115.1 GCA_945874855.1 Brevundimonas vancanneytii | reverse complement strand
AAGCGCGCCCTCGCCCATGCCGCGCGCGCCCTGGCCGAGCGGGCCGAGCTGGAGGTGGCGTTCGGGGCCGACGGGCCCAAGATGGTCGGCCAGACCCTGACCCTGCCGCATCCGCCGCGCGATCCGTCGGGGCCCGAGGCGGCCAATGTGCGCGGTCAGGCGGACCGGATGGCCCTGCGGCTGGCCAATCACGACGAGGCCGTCCACGGCCGCGGGCGGCCGGCCGATCGCGACGCCGCCGAGGTCTATGACGCCCTGGAGCAGGCGCGGATCGAGGGGGTGGGCGCGCGGTCGCTGGCCGGGGTGCGGGCCAATCTGGACGCCGCCCTGCTGACCCGGATGGAGCGGTCCGGCCTGCTGCGGCTGAACGATCCGGACCGGGTGCCGGTCGGCGAGGCCGTGTCCCTGCTGGTGCGCGAGCGTCTGACCGGGGTGCGGTCGCCCGACGGCGCGGGAACCCTGCTGGACCTCGTCCGAAGCGATCTGGAGAGCAAGGCGGGCCGCGAGCTGGACGCCCTCGTCGCGGCCGCCGACGACCAGGCCGACTTCACCCGGCGCATGAAGGCCGTGCTGCGGGCGCTGGACCTCGATCCCGGCGACGGCCGCGGCGACGACGCCTCGGATGACGCGGGCGAGGACGAGCCCGACCCGCAGGATCCGGACGATCCCGATCCCCAGGACGAGGAGGAGGACGACGCCGGCGGCGGCGAGGGCCAGTCCATGGACGGCACGGCCGAGGAGGACGAGGGCCAGGGCGAGCGTCAGGCCCGGCCCGACGGCTCCCTGGCCGAGACCGAGGGCGACCCTTCGGATCTGGGCGACGATCTGGCCGACGCACCCGTGCCGCAGCAGCGCGGCGAGGCGCCCGACGGCAATGGCGCCGACGCCTATCGCGTCTTCACCACCGCCCATGACGAGACCATCGACGCCGCCGACCTGTGCGATCCCGTGGAGCTGGGTCGGCTGCGGACCCTGCTGGACGGCCAGCTGACGGCCCTGTCGAGCGTGGTCGCGCGCCTGGCCAACCGGCTGCAGCGCCGGTTGATGGCCCAGCAGAACCGCAGCTGGACCTTCGATCTGGAAGAGGGGGTGCTGGACGCCGCGCGCCTGACCCGCGTCATCGTCGACCCGACCAGCCCCCTGCTGTTCAAGGCCGAGAGCGAGAGCCCGTTCCGCGACACGGTGGTGACCCTGCTGCTGGACAATTCCGGCTCCATGCGCGGGCGACCGATCATGGTGGCGGCGGTCTGCGCCGACATCCTGGCGCGGACGCTGGAACGCTGCGGGGTCAAGGTCGAGATCCTGGGCTTCACCACCCGGGCCTGGAAGGGCGGCCAGTCGCGCGAGGCCTGGATCACGGCCGGCAAGCCGCCCCTGCCCGGCCGTCTGAACGACCTGCGCCACATCATCTACAAGTCGGCGGATGCGCCCTGGCGCCGGGCCAAGAAGAACCTGGGCCTGATGATGCGCGAGGGCCTGCTGAAGGAGAACATCGACGGCGAGGCCCTGCTGTGGGCCCACGGCCGGCTGATGGCGCGGCCCGAGCAGCGGCGCATCCTGATGGTCATCTCCGACGGCTCACCGGTCGATGACTCGACCCAGTCGGCCAACCAGCCCCTGTATCTGGACCGGCACCTGCGCGAGGTCATCGCCGACATCGAGACCCGGTCGCCGGTCGAGCTGCTGGCCATCGGCATCGGCCATGACGTGACCCGCTGGTACCGCCGCGCGGTGACCCTGGCCGACGTCGAACAGCTGGGCGGGGCCATGGTCGAAAACCTGGCCGCCCTGTTCGCCCAGGAGGCCCAGGCGGGGCGGCGGAAGCGGGCGGCCTGAGGCTCACGGAGCCGGCCGGCCATTGAGGCGGCCCCGGCTCAGCCGTTCGGGGCCGCGACCGCCTTCATCGAGACCGCCGGATCGGCCAGCCGCGCCGCATCCACCGGGTCGCCGCTGCCGATCAGCTTGCGCCCGCCCATGAATTCCGCCGGGGCGTTGACCGCCTCGACGCAGACCAGACGGTCGCCCTTCAGGTGAAAGACGGCCAGGGGCGCCGCCCCCGGCTCGCCGCGCACCACCCGGCGGTCCGCCCCGGCCGGCAGGCCCGCGATCTGCAGCTTCAGATCGTACTGGTCCGACCAGAACCACGGGACCTCGGGCGGCGGGGGCGCGCGACCCGTGATGGCGGCGGCCGCCTGTTTGGCCTGTTCCAGGGCATTGGGCACGCTCTCGAGCCGGAACAGGCCGGGGCCATGGGCCGGCACGGGCCGACGCGTCACGTCGCCGACGGCGAAGATGGCCGGGTCCGAGGTCCGGGCCTGATCGTCGACCACCACCCCGCCGTCGCACGTCAGACCGGCCGCCCTGGCCAGCCCCTCGCTGGCCAGGGCGCCGACGCCGACCAGCACGGTGTCGCCGACCACGACCTGACCGTCCGCGGTCCGCACCGCCACGGCACCGTCCGCCTCGGCCCCCAGCTCGACCACGTCGGCCCCGGTGCGCAGCCCGACCCCCTCGGCCCGGTGGCGGGTGTCCAGCAGGTGCGAGATCGGCTCGGACGCGACCCGCGCCAGCAGGCGGCCCTCGCGCTCCAGCACCGTGACCTCACAGCCCAGGGCCCGCGCCGAGGCCGCCGCCTCCAGCCCCACGAAGCCGCCGCCGATCACCACCAGGCGGCGCCCCGGCGCCAGCCGCGCCTTCAACGCCTCGGCCTCGACCAGGGTCCGCAGTTCCATCACCCCGGGCAGATCGATCCCCGGGATCGACAGCCGCCGCGAGATCGAGCCGGTCGCGAGCACCAGCACATCCCAGGTCTCCACCGCGCCGTCGGCGAAGGCGACCCGCCGGGCCGCGCGGTCGATCGCCGTGGCCGTGACGCCGCGCCGCAGGTCGATCGCCTGTTCGGCATAGAAGCTCTCGGGCCGCAGCAGCAGGTCCTCGACCCCTGCCTCGCCCTTCAGCCAGGCCTTGGACAGCGGCGGCCGCTGATAGGGTGCCGCCGCCTCGTCTCCCGCCAGCACGATCCCGCCCTCGAACCCGTACTGCCGCAGGAAGGCGGCCACGGAGCCCCCGGCGTGGCCGGCGCCGATGATCAGAACCTTGGTCATGGCATCGGCATACCCGGACCGGGGACTGGGGACTAGGGACTGGGAGACGCGGACATCGAGCCGGCGGGAAGCCACAGCCCAGTCCCCAGTCCCCAGTCCCCAACATCCTCTTGACCGTTCCACCGTTACACCATAGTGGAACGCGCCATGACCGAGGTCCTGCCCCGCAATGCCGCCCGGACGGCCCGCAGCCGCGTGGCGCTGTATGACGCCCTGCTGTCGCTGAAGACCCGCGACGAGGTCGACGCCTTTCTGGCCGACCTGTGCACACCGGCGGAGATCCGGGCCTTCGCCGAGCGCTGGGAGGTGGCCCGGCTGCTGGACGCGGGCGGCAAGTCCTATCGCGAGATCGCGGCCGAGGCCCAGGCCAGCCCCACCACCGTCGTGCGCGTCGCACGCTTCCTCAAGGAAATGCCGCATCAGGGCTATCGGCTGGTGCTGGATCGCCTGAAAGCCTGAGCAGAGATCATGAGCACCGTCCAGGGTCGGCTTCGCATCGCCGTCCAGAAATCCGGACGTCTGTCCGACCGCAGCCTGGACCTCGTCCGCGACGCGGGCCTGCGCGTGGTCAGGGGCACCAATGACCTGCTGTACCGGGTCGAGAACTATCCGATCGACCTGCTGCGGGTCCGCGACGACGACATCCCCACCTTCGTGGCCGACGGGGTCTGCGATCTGGGCATCGTCGGCGAGAATGTGCTGGAGGAGGGCCGCAACGGCGGGCCGACCGCCGAGGTGGTCATGCCCCTGGGCTTCGGCCGTTGCACGCTGAAGATCGCCGTGCCGCCGACGCTGGCCTATGCGGACGCCGCCTCGCTGGGGGGGCTGCGCATCGCCACCAGCTATCCGCGGGTGCTGCGCCGCTGGCTGGACGCGCGCGGGGTGGCGGCCGACATCGTGGTCATGCGCGGGGCGGTGGAGGTCGCGCCGCGACTGAAGCTGGCCCACGCCATCTGCGATCTGGTCTCGACCGGGGCGACGCTGGAGGCCAATGGTCTGGCGGCCCGCGAAACCGTGCTGGACAGCCAGGCCGTGCTGATCCGGTCGCCTGTCGCGCCCGAGCCCGAACTGGCCGACCTGCTGGCCAGTGTGGTGGAGCGGATGGCCGGGGTCGTGGCCTCGCAAGGGGCCAAATATGTCATGCTGAACGCCCCGCGGGCGGCGCTGGACCAGATCACCGCCATCCTGCCGGGGGCCGGTTCGCCCACCGTCATGCCCCTGTCGGGCCGCGACGATGCGGTGGCCGTCCACGCCGTCTGCCAGGAGGCGGTGTTCTGGGAGACGCTGGAGAAGCTGAAGGCCGCCGGGGCCTCGGCCATCCTGGTCCTGCCGATCGAGAAGATGATGTGATGCGGCGCCTCGACTGGACATTGCTGGATGCCGCGGGTCGCCGCGACGCCCTGGCCCGCCCCGCACGCCGCAGCCAGGCCGATGTGGTCGAGGGCGTGCGCGCCATCCTGGACGACGTGCGGGCGCGCGGCGGCGCGGCCGTGACCGACTGGGCGGTCAAGCTGGACGGCCATGCCCCGCGCCGCATCGCCGTCACCCCCGAAACGATCGCCGCCGCCCGCGACGCCCTGCCCCCCGCCGACACCCGGGCGCTGCGGGTGGCCGCGGACAATGTGCGGGTCTTCCACCAGGCCACGCGGCCGGACGACACGGCCTGGGTCGAGACCACGGCCGGGGTGCGCTCACGTCTGGTCTGGCGGCCCGTCGGGGCGGCGGGGATCTATGTGCCCGGCGGCACGGCGCCCCTGTTCTCCTCCCTGCTGATGCAGGCCATTCCGGCCGGGGTGGCGGGGGTCGATCGCCGCGTCGTCGTCACCCCGCCCGCCCGCGACGGGAGTGTGCACCCGGCCATGATCCTGGCCGCGGCCGAGGCCGGTCTGGACGCCCTCTGGCTGATCGGCGGGGCCCAGGCCATCGCAGCCCTGACCTTCGGCGCCGTGCTGGACGACGGAGAGATCGCGCCGGTCGACAAGCTGTTCGGCCCCGGCAACGCCTGGGTGGCCGAGGCCAAGAAGCAGGCCACGGCCCTGGCCGGCGGTCCCGCCGTCGACATGCCGGCCGGACCGTCGGAACTGCTGGTCATCGCCGACCGCGACGCCGACCCGGAGGTGGCCGCCGCCGACCTGCTCAGCCAGGCCGAGCACGACGCCGACGCCCAGGTGATCCTGGTGTCACCCAGCCGCACGGCGCTGAGCGAAATCCTCGCGGCGGTGGAGCGCCAGCTGACCACCCTGCCCCGCGCCGAGGTCGCCCGCGCCTCCCTGGCCGAGGGCCGCGCCATCCTCGTGGCCGATCTGGATCAGGCCTGCGCGGTCTCCAACCTGTACGGCCCCGAACACCTGTCGCTGAACGTCGAGGACGCCGACGATCTGGTGGATCTCATCACGGCCGCCGGGGCCGTCTTCGTCGGCCGCTTCGCCGCCGAGACCCTGGGCGACTATGCCGCCGGACCCAGCCACGTCCTGCCGACCGACGGCGGGGCGCGGACCCTGGGCGGCCTCACCACGGCCAGCTTCATGACCTCCATGTCGGTCCAGACCGTCACCCCCGCGGGTGCCGCCGCCCTGGGCCCCGTCGCGGCGCGGCTGGCGCGGCTGGAAGGGCTGGAGGCCCACGCCCGGGCCGCCGACCTGAGGAGCGCGGGATGAGCCTGACCAATCTGCCCGCCCCCTTTGCCCCGCTGGTGGCGGGCGGCGAGGGCCTGGACCGGTATCCCGCTTCGCCGGAGACGCTGGCGACCCGCATGGGTCAGGTCTATGGCGTCGCGGCCGACCGGGTCCTGCCCGTGCGCGGCCTGACCCACGGGCTGGAGCTGATCTGGCGACTGGCCGGACGCGAGGCCGGGCGGGTCGAGGCGCCGGAGGGCGAGCCCTTCGCCCGGCTGAACGCCATCTACGGCCTGACGGAGGCCGGGTCGCCCACGGCCGTCGTGGTGCGCGCCCTGGGGGCACCTGAGGCGGTGGCCGAGATGGCCGCCCGCGTTGCCCCGGCCCTGCTGGTGGTGGACGAGGGGTTGATCGAATTTGGCGAGACCCCTTCGGCCGCCGGCCTGATCGACAACCACGCCAATCTGGTGGTCCTGCGCAGCCTGTCGCTGGCCTGGGGCCTGGCCGGGGCCCGCGTCGGCGCTGCCCTGGCCCGGCCGGAGACCCTGGCCCGCCTGGCCTCGGTGCTGGAGCCCTATGCCCTGCCCGAGGTCTGCGTCCGACCGGCGCTGCAGGCGCTGGATCCGTCGCGCCTGATCGAGACCCGCGAACGCATCGCCGCCGTCGGCCGCGAGCGCACCCGGCTGGCCAGGGCCCTGGCGCGCGAGATGGTGGTGGAGCCCGGCGTCGGGCCCATCCTGATGGTCCGCCCCGCCCGGCCCGACGCGGTGCTTACGGCCCTGACCCGGTTCGGCGTGGCCGCGGAGGCGGCGGGCAACCGCCTGCGCCTGCCGGTCTCCAGCAAGCCGGAGATCAACGACCGATTGCTGGCCGCGCTGGATCTGGCCGCCGGCCCCGCCCGACCGGCCCGCACCGGCCAGGCCGTGCGCGACACGAAGGAGACCCGGATCGTCTGCGCCGTCGATCTGGACGCCACAGGCCCCGTGGCGATCGAGACCGGCGTCGGCTTCTTCGATCACATGCTGGAGCAGGTGGCCGCCCATGGCGGCTTTTCCCTGCGCCTGTCCTGCGCCGGCGACCTGCACACCGATCCGCACCACACCATCGAGGACTCGGCCATCGCCCTGGGTCAGGCGCTGAAACAGGCCCTGGGCGAGCGGCGCGGCATCGCCCGCTACGGCTTCGTCCTGCCGATGGACGAGGCGCAGGCGACCGTTTCCATCGACCTGTCAGGCCGCCCCTATCCGGTGTTCGAGGGGACCTTCGCCACCCCCTTCATCGGCGACTATCGCACCGACCTGACGGCCCACGTCTTCCGCTCGCTGGCCGAGCATCTGGGCGCAGCCATCCACGTCGCCGTCACCGGCGACGACGATCACCACAAGACCGAGGCCGTCTACAAGGCCTTCGGCCGCGCCCTGCGTCAGGCCATCCGCATCGAGGGTGAGGCCGTGCCGAGCACCAAGGGGGTGCTGTGACCGAGGTCACCGTCCTTGCCTACGGCGCCGGCAATGTCGCCTCGGTCCAGTTCGCCCTGGAGCGGCTGGGCGCGACCGTGCGCCTGACCGCCGACCCGGCCGGGGTGGCGGAGGCCGAGCG
>CAMCIP010000114.1 GCA_945874855.1 Brevundimonas vancanneytii | reverse complement strand
CGTGCCGGTCGAGAGAGCGTCGATGAAGGGGAAGGTCGCTCCGGTGCGGATCTGGGTCCCGACGCAGCAGTATTCGTCGCGCGACGAGTAGTCGGCGATCAGGCGGAACGACACATTGTCGCCGGGCAGCCACAGCAGCTGGGCGCGGGCGGTGCTGAAGTCGACGTTGTTGTCGTCGCGTTCGGGACGCGGGCCGTCACCCGTGTCGATGTCCATGAAGCCGTTGCGGACCTTGCGGCCGGCATAGAGGCGGAAGGCCAGCTGATCGCTGATCGGACCGGAGACCGATCCCGACGCGGCCAGGGCCCCATAGTTGCCGACGGTGAAGTCGGCGTTGAACTCGGGGGTGAAGGACGGCTGGGCGGTGATGATGTTGATGACGCCGGCCGAGGTATTCTTGCCGAACAGGGTGCCCTGCGGGCCCTTCAGGACCTCGATCCGCTGCAGTTCGCCGAGGTCGCCGAAGCCGACCGAGTTGCGCGAGCGATAGACGCCGTCGATCACCACGCCGACCGAGCTTTCCAGGCCGGGGTTGTCGCCGACCGTGCCGACGCCGCGGATGCGCGCCGTGGTCGAGGCTTCCGAGGCCGTGGAGGTCACGGTCAGGCCGGGGGTCAGGATCTGGAGGTCCTTGATGTCGCTGACGCCGGCGTTCTGCAGCGATTCCTGGGACAGGGTCGTGACCACGATCGGCACGTCCTGCAGGCTCTGTTCACGCTTCTGGGCGGTGACGATGATGTCGTCGACGCGCGTGACGTCCTGGTCCTGGGCGGCGGCGACGCCGGCGGTCCCGAACACGGCCATGCCGACAACGGCGGCGGATGCTGTGGTACGAAGAATATGGTTCAGACGCATGTCTATCCCGGCTCCTGATGATCGACCGATGTCGGTCGAGAGGTTCCCAATCCCGATGCCGCCGCCCTTCTTGCGGGACGGACGACTGCGATGTTCCGGGGTAATCCAAGCCGGGGATCGCCACAAGCAGCGTGGCCGTTTCGTGGCGGGAGGAACGCCGGTCGCTGACGAAACTGTGACACGAAAGCGACGGAATGCCGTGACCTTAGGTCAATATTCGCCCCTCAGGCGTCAGTATTGGCCCTGGCCCGGGCCAATTCCTTGCGCCGGGCGGCGGCGACTGACAGCACGATGGCCCCGACGGCACCCGAGAGCAGAGACCCCGCCAGGACGCCCAGTTTGACCTGGACCTGCTGCGGCGAGTCGATCGCCCCGGGAAAGGCAAGGGCGCCGATGAACAGGCTCATGGTGAAGCCGACGCCGCACAGCAGGCTGACCCCGTAAAGCTCCAGCCAGGTCGCGCCCGTTGGCCGGGCCCCGATCCGGATCGCGGAAGCCAGCCCGGCCATGGCCAGGACGCCGATCTGCTTGCCCACGAAGAGGCCGAGGGCGATCCCCAGCACCAGGGGCGCGGCCATCTGCTCCAGCGAGACGCCCGCCAGCACGACCCCCGCCTTGGCGAAGGCGAAGATCGGCAGGATGAAATAGGCGACATAGGGGTGCAGGTCGTGCATCGCCTCCTTCAACGGGCTCTGGCCGTCGCAGCGGCGGTCCTTGATCGGCACGATGGCGGCGAAGGCCACGGCGGTCAGCGACGTCGACAGGCCGGCGTCCACTGTCAGCCACCAGATCAGGCTGAAACCCAGGACCCAGAAGGGTGCCGGCACCTTCTTCCACTGCGCCGCCATGGCGGCCACGACCAGCAGGCCGGCGACCCAGGCGAGCGGAGCCCAGTTCACGCCCTGGGAGAACAGCACGGCGATCAGGGCGATGGCACCGAGGTCGTCGACGATGGCCAGGGTCAGCAGGAAGACCCGCAGTGACGAGGGCAGGCCGCGCCCGACCATGGCGAACACCGCCAGGGCGAAGGCGATGTCGGTGGCCAGCGGGATGGGCCACCCCTGCGTCGGGCCGCCCAGGGTCGAGGTCACCGCAAGATAGACCAGCCCCGGCGCGATCATGCCGCCCAGGGCCGCCAGCACCGGCGTGGCCAGCTTCTTCGGATCGCTCAGCTCGCCGCGCAGGATCTCGTATTTGATCTCCAGCCCCACGACGAGGAAGAAGATCGCCATCAGGCCTTCCTTGATCCACTCGGAGATGGACAGTTCCAGCGTCGCCGGGCCGATGGCCAGGACGTGCTCGCTCTTGAGAAGGGCGAAATAGTCGGCCGACAGGGGCGAATTGGCCATGACCAGGGCGGTCAGCGCCGCCATGCCCAGAACCGCGCCGGACCCGGCTTCGGTCTTGAGGAATTCCAGCGTCAATTTGCGCGCCATGGCGGCCTCCAGGATCACGAAAGGTCGGGACGCCAGGTTATCGACGGACGTCGGACCGGATTCGCGGGCTCCACGGGGCCGCGCCGGCCTGGCCCGAGGGGCCTGATCTCTGCCCCGATCAATACCCGTCGGGGCGACAGGTTCAAGGCCGCGCTTGCCCTTGGTCGCCGGCGGCGGCATCTGCGCCCCATGCCGCCGTCCGTCGCCCACCGCCCCGAGCCCCGCTTCTTCGATCTCGGAGATGAATTCGGCGATGCCGTCCGGGCTGCGGACTTCCCGCAACACGTGCTGCGATTCCGCAACGACCGGGCTGCAGCCGAGGTGGGGCTGGAGACACTGACGCAGGACGAGTGGGTCGCCCATTTCGGCCGGTTCGAGCCCCTGCCCGGACAACCGGGCCCGATCGCCATGCGCTATCACGGACACCAGTTCCGCACCTACAATCCCGACCTTGGCGATGGCCGCGGCTTTCTCGCCGCCCAGCTGCGCGAAGTTCGCGCTGGCGCCCTGACTGGGAGCGCCCGCGGCCTGAGCGGGAGCGCCCCCCCGGGGCGCCTTCTCGACCTCGGGACAAAAGGCTCGGGCACGACGCCATGGTCACGCGCCAGCGACGGCCGGCTGACGCTGAAGGGCGGCGTGCGCGAGGTGCTGGCGGCCGAGATGTTGCAGCGGCTCGGCGTGCCGACCAGCCGCGCCTTCAGCCTGATCGAGACGGGCGAAGCCCTGCAGCGGGGGGACGAGCCGTCGCCGACCCGCTCGGCCGTGCTTGTCCGGCTGTCACACAGCCACATCCGCTTCGGCACCTTCCAGCGTGCGGCGTATCTGGGCCGCACCGACCAGCTGGAGACCCTGCTGGAGCACGCCCGGTCGCTCTACCATCCGGATGTCGCGCCTGGTGACGCGGCGGGGTTCCTGGCCGCCGTCGTCGACGCCTCTGCCCGGCTGGCCGCCCGGTGGATCGCCGCGGGCTTCGTCCACGGAGTGCTGAACACCGACAATCTGAACGTCACCGGCGAGAGCTTCGACTACGGCCCATGGCGGTTCCTGCCCCACTATGAGCCCGGCTTCACCGCCGCCTACTTCGACCAGTTCGGCCTCTATGCCTTCTCGCGCCAGCCCGAGGCCGTGTTCTGGGCCCTGACCCAGCTGGGTGGGGCGCTGATGTCCATCGGCGACGCCGCGACCCTGACCGATGCCCTGAACGGCTTTGGCCCGGCCTACATCGGCCATCTGCGCGCGGCCTTCCTTGAGCGGCTGGGCGTGCTCAGCCTCGGCGAGGCGGCGGACCAGCGCCTGCTGGACTGCACCCTGGCCCTGCTGCGCGAAGGCGGCGAGGCGATGCGGTGGGAGCCCCTGTTCCATGACTGGTTCGCGGGCTTCTCGTCGTCGGCCCGGGCCTTGTCGGGTCCTCGGGCGAAGCTCTGGCAGGGCGAGGCCTTCGACGCCTTCCGCTTCGCCCTGTTCGAGCATGAGCCCGACCGCCCCGAACGCCTGGAAGCCCCGCGCTTCGCCCGGGCCGAGCCGGAGGAGATGCTGATCGACGAGGTCGAGGCGATCTGGGCCGCGATCGACGGCGACGACGACTGGGCCCCGTTCCACGACAAGATCGCCCGTCTGCGCGCCGACTGAGCCTGTCGAAATCCGGCCTGTCCGCGCGTCTTCAGGGCGCGGGCACCGTCGTCCGTGGCAACGCTTCCTTACCGATTGTTATGCATACGGTCACGCTTCGGACCCGGTGCTCACGCAGAAGGCGATCACGGATGGTTACGCTGAAGCTTCGCGCCCTTGCGGGTTGGCGGCGTCGATCCGACATCGCCACTGTTGCCAATAAAAGCGTTCCTCCCCGGACGTCGAAGACCATGACCACCCAGACCCTGACTCCCTACCAGGCGCGCCTGCGCCAGAGCTATCGCAACCTGACTCTGTGGACCCTGCAGGGCTGGCTTTCGATGTTCTTTCTGGCCGCCGGATGGGCCAAGGCCACCGAGCCCCTGCCGACCCTGATCCAGCTGATGTCCTGGCCGGCGCTTGTTCCGGGCGAGATGGTTCAGGGCCTGGGCATGGCCGAAATGGTGCTGGCCCTGCTGGTGCTGGCACCCCTGATCTCGTGGAAATGGGGCCGGCCGCTGCTGGTCACCGCCGCGGCGGGCCTGCTGACGCTGGAGACGGTCATGCTGGGCGTGCATCTCGTCGGCGGCGACGTCGTCCCCGCCCTGACCAATGCGGCCCTGATCGCCATCACGGCTCCGGTGCTGTGGTTCCGGGCCCGTGAGGCGCGCTGATCAGGCGTCCCGGCACCTGTCCGAACAGTATTTCACCTGATCCCAGTCGCGCGCCCATTTGCGGCGCCAGCGGAAAGGGCGGCCGCAGGCGATGCAGGTCTTCTGCGGCAGGTCGCCCTTGGCCGTGCCGGCGTCATTGACGTGTTTGCGGGCCATGGGTGCGACTGGAGCTTCCCTTTACGTCCGCGTCAAGTTCGGGCAAGACTGCCCGCATGGCGAGCGCCGACGACCATCGCACCTATTCGATCCGCCAGCTGTGCCGCGAATTCGGCGCCACGGCGCGGGCGCTCCGCTTCTATGAAGACAAGGGCCTGCTGACTCCGGCCCGTCGTGGCCAGACCCGGGTCTATTCCGCCCGCGACCGCGCCCGGCTGAAGCTGATCCTGCGCGGCCGCCGCATCGGCTTCTCCCTGGTCGAGATCCAGGAGATGCTCGACCTCTATGACCACAAGGACCACAACGCCCATCAGATGGCGGTGGCCCTGCGCCGTCACCGGGCCCAGATCGAGGCCCTGAAGCAGCAGCGCGCCGACCTGGACGCCGCCATCGAGACGGCCGAACAGGCCTGCGCCGTGATGGAGGCGCGCCTCGGCGAACACCGCCCCGACCTCCTGCCCGGCGCCGAGGAATACGCCAGCCTGCTCAAGGCGCGGCTGAACCCTGACCCGACCCACGACGCCCACCTGTCCCGCCTGCATCCCCTCAAAGCGAGAGTCTGACCCATGGCCTACAAGGCACCCGTCCGCGACCTGACCTTCGTGCTGAACGAGGTGCTGGAGATCGACCGCTACGCCAACCAGCCCGGCTTCGCCGACGTCTCCTCCGACCTGGTCGCCCAGATCCTCGAGGAGGGCGCCAAATTCTCGGAGGAGGTCATCGCTCCGCTGAACAAGGTCGGCGACGTCGAGGGCTGCAAATGGGTCGACGGCAAGGTCACCGGCCCGACGGGCTGGAAGGAAGGCTATCAGGCCATGGTCGCGGCCGGCTGGCCGGCCCTGTCGGCCCTGCCGGAGCACGGCGGCCAGGGCATGCCCTCGGTGGTCGCCATGGCCTTCGGCCAGTTCACCGCCGCGGCCTCGCCGGCCTTTTCGATGTATCCGGGCCTGACCGCTGGTGCCTACTGGGGTCTGAACGCCAATGGCTCGCCCGAGCAGAAGGCCATGTATCTGCCGAAGATGGCCTCGGGCGAATGGGGCGGCACCATGAACCTGACCGAGCCCCAGTGCGGCACCGACCTGGGTCTGATCCGCACCAAGGCCGTGCCCAACGGCGACGGCTCCTACAACATCACCGGCCAGAAGATCTGGATCAGCTCCGGCGAACACGACTTCACCGACAACATCATCCATCTGGTCCTCGCCCGCATCGAGGGCGCGCCGGAGGGGATCAAGGGCATCAGCCTGTTCGTCGTACCCAAGGTCTTCGTCAACGACGACGGCTCGCTGGGTGCGCGCAACGAAGGCGTCCAGTGCGCGGGCCTGGAGCACAAGATGGGCATCCACGGCAATGCCACCTGCGTCATGGCCTATGAGAACGCGAAGGGCTGGCTGGTCGGGACCGAGAACAAGGGCATGGCGGCCATGTTCGTGATGATGAACGAGGCCCGCCTCGGTACGGGTCTTCAGGGCCTGTCCATCGCCACCGCCGCCTACCAGGCCGCCGTCGAGTTCGCCCACGACCGGCTGCAGGGCCGCTCGCTGACGGGGGCCAAGAACCCCGACGGTCCCGCCGACTCCATCATGGTCCACCCCGACGTGCGCCGCATGCTGCTGGAGGCCAAGGCCTTCGTCGAGGGCGGCCAGGCCTTCAC
Organism: Brevundimonas vancanneytii; assembly: GCA_945874855.1. Lineage (GTDB taxonomy): Bacteria > Pseudomonadota > Alphaproteobacteria > Caulobacterales > Caulobacteraceae > Brevundimonas > Brevundimonas vancanneytii_A. The sequence goes on along the minus strand of CAMCIP010000114.1, from coordinate 976 downwards.
CCTGTGGACCGCGCTCCAGGCCGATCTGCAGCACTCCGCCGACGCAGCCGAGGCCCAGAAGGCCCACGACTACATGGGTCTGATCACCCCGGTGCTGAAGGCCTATCTGACCGACAAGGGTTTCCACGTCGCGTCGCTGGCCATGCAGGTCCACGGCGGTTCGGGGTACACGGAGCATTTCCCGGCGTCGCAGTATCTCCGTGATGCGCGGATCACGATGATCTATGAGGGCGCCAACGGCATCCAGGCGCTGGATCTGGTCGGCCGCAAACTGCCGGCCAACGGTGGCCGGGCGATCATGAGCTGGTTCGCGGACATTGACGCCTTCGTGGCCGAAAACGGCGGAGAGGGCCCGATCAAGCCCTTCGTCGACGGCCTGGCCGACAGCAAGAAGAAGCTGCAGGAGGCCACCATGTGGCTGATGCAGAACGGCATGCAGAACCCGGACAATGCGGGTGCGGCCTCGACCGACTATCTGCACATCTTCGGCCTGACCGCCCTGGCCTATATGTGGGCGCAGATGGCCAAGGCGGCCCAGGCCAGGATCGACGCCGGCTCGACCGATCCCTTCTACGTCACCAAACTGCAGACCGGCCGCTATTTCGTCGAACGCATCCTGCCGGATACGGGGGCGCATCTGGTCAAGATGAAGACGGGCGCCGAGGTGCTGATGGCCATGCCGGCCGAGGCTTTCTGATCCAGCCCTGATCTCTCCCTCCCCCGCGGGGGAGGGTGGTCGGCGCGCAGCGACGACCGGGCGGGGAGGGCCAGGCGAGCCACGCGCCGGTGCCCACTTCGCCTCGCCGCCCCCACCCGGCCGCTTTGCGGCCACCCTCCCCCGCGGGGGAGGGAGAATGCCGGAGCCATTTCATGAACGTCCTCAACGCCCCCGATCCCGATTTCATGCAGGAAGAGGAGATCACCCTCTTCTCCGACAGCGTCGGCAAATGGATCGACGAGCACGGCTCGCCCGAGG
>CAMCIP010000113.1 GCA_945874855.1 Brevundimonas vancanneytii | reverse complement strand
TTGAAGGCCTGCAGCTTCACGCCCTTGCCGCGCGCCATCTCCGGCAGTTCAGCCAGCGGGAAGATCAGCGCCCTGATGTTCTCGCCGATCGTGGCGACGTGGTCGCCCGTCACCCTCAGGGCCGCCAGCATCTCGCCATTCAGCACCTGTTTGCCGCCGCGTTTCTGCGCCAGCAGCTCGTCCTCGGGCGCGACGAAGCCATAGCCGGCGCGCGAGGCGATCAACAGACGGGCTCCGGGCTGGTGGGCCAGCAGATTGACGATGCCGACCCCCTCTTCCAGATCGATCATGAGCCGCAGGGGCTCTCCATGGCCGCGACCGGACGCCAGCTTGTCGGCGCCAACGGTGAACACCCGGCCGTCCGAGGCGGCGATCAGCAGCTTGTCGGTGGTGAAGGCCGGGATCAGGAAGCCGAGGGCATCGCCTTCCTTGAACTTCAGCTCCGACGGGTCCTCCACCTTGCCGCGGGCGGCCCGGATCCAGCCGCGCTCGGACAGGATCACGGTGATGGCCTCGCGCGGGATGAAGGCCTCCATCGGCGGCGGGGCCGCGGTGTCGGAGGCTTCGGAGATCAGGGTCCGGCGCGGCGACACCATGGCCTTGCGCACGGCCTCAAGGTCTTCAGCCAGCCGCTTCGACTGTTTGCCGGGCGAGGCGATCAGCGCATTCAACCCGGCAAGTTCATCTGACAGGGTCTTGTATTCACTCTCGATCGCCAGCTCTTCCAGCCGTGCGAGCTGGCGCAGCCGGGTGTCCAGTACGAACTCAGCCTGGACCTCGCTCAGCCCGAAGCGGGCGATCAGCACGGCCTTGGGCTGTTCCTCCTCGCGGACGATGCGGATGACCTCGTCGATGTTGAGAAAGATCAGCCGCAGGCCTTCCAGCAGGTGCAGCCGCTTCTCGATCTTCTCGACGCGCCAGCGCGATCGCCGGATCAGCACATCGCGACGGTGATCGAGGAAGGCGATCAGACAGCCCTTGAGCCCGAGCACCCGCGGCGTGCCGTCGGCGTCCAGCACCGTCATATTGACCGGGAAGCGGATCTCCAGGTCCGACAGACGGAACAGGGTCTCCATCAGCACCTCGGGCTCGACGGTGCGGCTCTTGGGCTCGATGACGATGCGGACGTCCTCGGCCGACTCATCGCGCACGTCGCCCAGCAGCGGGGCCTTCTTCTGTTCGATCAGCTCGGCCAGCTGCTCGATCAGCCGGCCCTTCTGGACCTGGTAGGGCACCTCCGTGACGACGATCTGGCGCACGCCGCGGCCCAGATCCTCGACCTCCCAGCGGGCGCGGAGCCGCACCCCGCCGCGGCCGGTCTCATAGGCCTCCAGCAGGGCGGCCGCGCCCTCCACCGCCACACCGCCGGTCGGGAAGTCCGGGCCGGGGACGATGGCCAGCAGTTCGGCGGTCGTGGCCTCGGGCCGCTGCAGCAGCTCCAGACAGGCGTCGATCAACTCGCCGACATTGTGGGGCGGGATGGAGGTGGCCATGCCGACGGCGATGCCGGAGCTGCCGTTGGCCAGCAGGTTGGGAAACCCGGCGGGCAGAACCGTCGGCTCGGTGTCCTGATCGTCATAGGTGGGGCGGAAGTCGACCGCGTCCTGGTCGATGCCCTGCAGCATCAGGGTCGCCGCCGCCGTCAGCTTGCACTCGGTGTAGCGCATGGCCGCGGCGTTATCGCCGTCGATGTTGCCGAAATTGCCCTGGCCGTCGACCAGCGGATAGCGTTGGGCGAAGTCCTGGGCGAGGCGCACGAGGGCGTCGTAGATCGAGGCGTCGCCGTGCGGGTGATAGCCGCCCATCACCTCGCCCACCACCTTGGCGCATTTCCGCGCCGCAGCCTGCGGGTTCAGGCGCATCTGGTGCATGGCGTAGAGGATCCGCCGGTGCACCGGCTTGAAGCCGTCGCGCACGTCGGGCAGGGCCCGGTTGGTGATGGTCGACAGGGCGTAGGCCAGATAGCGCCGGCTCAGCGCCTCGGCCATCGGCTCTTCGACGATACGGCCGCCCTCCGGAGGCAGGGGGGGCGGTGGGGTGTGGAGGGTCATGCAGCTGCGAATCGCCGTGTTCGTCGCCGAAGTCTAGAGCCTCGCGGCGTGCCTCTAGTTGCGGCGACTACACAGTCAGGTCTGCGATCAGGATGGGCTGCTGCAGTCGGACGGTCCCATGGACGTCGCGCACTTCGGCCAGAACCCTGGGGCTTTCGCCGTTCCAGTCGATGGTCAGCAGGCCGAAATTCTGCTCGCGATAGACATCGCCCACGCGCAGGGCGTTGGGCGGGGTCACCGGCCAGACCTCGGTCAGGCCCGATGAGGTGATGTCCCAAAGCGGATAGGGGACGTTGACGTCCAGCCTCGAGATCTCGCCATAGTGGGTATCGCCGGACAGGCAGATCAGGCCGTTCGCCCTCTGGTCCCGGATGGCACCGATCAGTCGCTGGTGGTCATGGGCGAAATTGATCCATCCCTCCCAGCCGGCGAAGTCGGCGACCACCTGTAGGCTGGAGGCGAGGATGCGAATGTCCGCCGACATACCCAGCTGATCCTGCAGCCAGGTCCACTGGGTCTCACCCAGCTGGGTCGCGGCCGTTTCCGGGTTCCGCATATAGGGGCCGGGCGTGCTCAGCCCCGCTTCGGCGCGCCGCTCAACCCAGCCGTCATAGTCCTGCTCGCCCAGCTCCAGCTCCACCAGGGGTGTGCGGTTCCAGCGCAGGTCCGGCAGCAGGACCTGCACACGCTGCCCAGCCGGGCCGAACACCTGCGCCGTGTAGATGCCGTCGCGTGTCCGCCGCGGGCTGTCGACCGGCTCTCCGAAAAAGTCCAGGAACTGGCGTCGGCTCTCCTCCTTCATCGGATAGTCGGCACCTGCGTCGTTCTCGCCGTAGTCGTGGTCATCCCAGATGGCCAGGATCGGCACAGAGGCCTTCAGCCTCTGGTATCCCGGCTGGCCCGCCAGCTCGGCATATTTCTGACGCATCACCTCCGGGTCGCGCGTGTCCAGATAGACGTTGTCGCCAAGGAAGATGAACAGGTCCGGCTCGGCCGCCAGCACCGCGTCCCAGATCGGCTGGGGCTTGTCGCTCTTGGCGCAGGAGCCGAAGGCGATCCGGGTCAGAATCCGGTCGGTCTGCACGTCGGCAATCGACGTCCCGGGCCCCGCGGCCGCCGCCAGCCCCAGGCCGGCCGTCCCGGTCATCAGTCCACGCCGTGACAAGGTCTTCATCTTGGTCTCTCCATTGTCGGAAAGCGAACGGGGCGCGCCGCATGGGCACGCCCCGTCCCAACTCTTCGTCGCGGGCCTAGAAGTGGCGACGCAGGGTCACGAACACCTGACGCGGCGCGCCCGGCAGGAAGGTCTGTCGACCCGCCGTATTCTGGAACCCGCCCGACCCGACCGTCGAGATGTGATCCTCGTCGAACAGATTGGTGACGTTGACCTGGACCTCGGTGCCGTCCAGCCAACCGCCCGTATCCACGACGCGGTAGCCGCCGGTCAGTTCGACCAGGGTGTAGCCGTCGACGCTCTCATCGTTCAGGTAGCTGGAATAGCGCTCACCGGTGTAGGCGGCGGCTACGGTGCCGAACAGGGCCCCGTCATCATAGGCCAGTTCGGCCCGGAACAGGGTCTCGGGCGTGTTGACCACCGTCTTGCCGCCCGTCGCGGCGACCAAGGCTCCGGTGCCGTCGCGGACGTCGTCTTCATAGGTCGAGTCGTTGTAGCTGAACGAACCGAAGGCCGACCAGTCAGCGTTGAAGTTCCAGATGGCCGCCGCTTCAAAGCCGCGCGACTGCACCGAGCCGACGTTCTGGATGCCGGAGCCCAGGCCCAGGATCGGGGCCCCCAGGGCGACGCCGAGCAGTCGATCCGAGAAGTCGACGTTGTAGACGGCGACCGAACCCTGAAGCTGGTCATAGCGGAAGCGCCAGCCGGCCTCGATCGTCCTGGAGCTTTCCGGTTCCAGGGTGTCGCGCAGGGCCGCAAAGCCCGCCGCCGTAGCCGAGAACGGACCCTGGGTGTTCGAGGATTCGAACGCCCGGATGTTTTCCGAGTAGGAGACGAAGACCTGATGATCGGCGGTGAGGTCGTAGGTCGCGCCGAGCTGGGGCAGGAAGTTGCTCTCGGCCTTGATCGTTCCGGTCTTGTTGGGGCCAGTGACGGTCCCGGCCGAGTTCTCGACCGACAGGGACTTGAAGCCGGCGAACACGGTCAGGGCGTCCGTGACCGCCCAAGTGTCCTGGACGTAGAACATCCGGGTCTCCGTCTCGAAGTCGTACTCCCACTGGGTGAAGAACGCATTCCTCTGGAACTCGAGGGAGTTGCGCGTGTTGGCCGCGCGCGCGAGGCCGTAGAAGCGGCGGGCATGGTTGAAATCGTTCTGCTCAAGCCAGAAACCGGCTTCCAACTCATGCGCGCCGAGCGCCAGCGTGGCCGAGCCGATCGCGCCGCGGCGCTCGATCTCGTACTCGGTGGTGCGCACCGAGATCGGGCTCGGGGTGGCGATGGCGGCACCGCTCTGGTCGAGTGCGCCCGCCGCGGTCGGGACATAGGGCGTCCACCACAGACCCTGGCCATCGTTGTTGTGCCCATAGCCCGTGATGGAGACCGACAGGGTGTCGGTGAGCGGATAGCTGAAGGTCAGGGCACCAAGCGTATCGTCGCGCACACCGGCGGCATCGAAATAGGCGTCGTCGACCGTGCCGATCGGAGCCGGATAGACGGTGCCGGCGCCAGGATTGCTGACCGGGGCACCCGTGTCGCCGCGGTTGTTGCCGATGTCGGCGATCAGAACCGCAAGCGCGTAGTTGCCGGAAATGTTATCGAAATCACGACCGAGGCGCGCGATCTGATCGAGGGACATGTCCTGGTAGTCGTTCTCGCGGCGCTCCGACCGGTTCAGGAAACCGGTGACTTCCCCACGGCCGAGCGGCTGGCGGAAACCGAGGTTGAACTGGGTCTGCTGCTGTTCGCCGACGCCCTTCCACTTCTCCAGGTTGGAGTCGACGACCGACAGGCTCAGGGCCGAGCCAAACGGGCCGAAGGCACCGGTATCCAGACGGACGAAACCACGCATGGTCTCTTCGCTGCCATAGGTGCCCGCGACGTCGAAGCCGAACTCATCGGCCGGACGGCGGCTGAAGAACTGCACCGTGCCGCCCAGATTGCTGCTGGAGGCGGTGCCGAGCGCGCCCGACCCCTGGGCCACGTCGACGCGGCCGACGTTCTCGGAGATGATGGCGCGCGAGATGTGCAGACCGTTGTGGTTGCCGTAGCTCATGTCGCCCAGCGGCACGCCGTCGAGGGTGAAGCCAAGCTGGTTCTGATTGAAGCTCCGCAGCGTGATCCGCGCCGACCATTCATAGGCTCCGAAGGCATCGGCCGACTGGAAGCTCACCCCGGGAAGGCGTTCGATCGCCTTCAGCGGGCTGGTACCGGGGGCCTCGACGGCGATCGCGGCCTCGGTGATGGAGGCCTGCTGGCGGGTCTGGCCTATGCCGAAGACGACGACTTCCTCGACCTCAAAGACTGGCTCGGGTTGAGCAGGCACGCTCTGGGCGGCGGCGGACCCGACGCCGAGCACGCCGGTGAGCGCGAGGGCGAGCGTCGAAGCGCCCGCGGCAAGATATTGAACTTTCATGATTGCCCCGATGACTGCAGAGAGAGGCCCAGGCGGATAGGCTCGAACCTTTACGGCTCAGCAACAGGCGAACGTCAGGGGCATGACATGGCTCCTGAACTGGAATGCGCCGAAGTCACTGTGGCTGAAGGGCTACGGTTGGGTTCCAGAGCCGACCAGACCGGGCCCGCGGCGCTTCAACGATGCGAACGCCCCCTGGGCGGTGAGGCCCTGAGATTCACGCGGCCTCACGAATCGAAAACGGGGCCCCCGGTCTAGGTGCCCCGCTCCGATTGTCTCAGCGATGAGGGGGATCAGTTCGCGGGCCGGGTCGCGGTCGGCTGGCCCTGGGCAAACAACGGCGTGAAGGGACTGTCGGCATACCATCGCGGGCGCTCGCCGTTGGCGATGGTGCGGGCGATGGAGGTGTTGACCACGGCGAACCGGGCCGCGGCGTCCCAGTCGAAGGGCAGCGTCACCTCGTCGGAGGCCTTGTGGTAGTGGTTCTCCAGGAAGTCGTCGCCGGCCGCCGCGCCCGGACCACCCGGGCCTGTGCCGAGGAAGACCGACGGCACGCCCTTCTTGACGAACTCATAGTGATCCGACCGGACGAAGAAATTCTCCTCCGGCTTGGGATCGTCTGCCAGACCGACGCCGACCGCCGAGGTCGCGGCACGCACGATGGGGCCCAGGGTGGAGTGTTCGGCGCCCCAGGCGATGATGTCCTCGAAGGCGAAGGTCAGGATCGGCATGTCCAGGTTGACCACGCCGGCGATGGCGCCGAGCGGCACGGTCGGATTGGCAGCGAAATAGCTGGAGCCCAGCAGGCCCTTTTCCTCGCCCGTGACGGCCAGGAAGATCACCGACCGCTTGGGCCGCTCGCCGGCCGTCAGATCGCGGGCCACCTCGATCATGGTCGCGATGCCCGAAGCATTGTCCATGGCGCCGTTGAAGATCTTGTCCTCGCCGGGGGCCTCCTCGTCGACGCCAACATGGTCCAGGTGGCCCATGACGACGACATATTCGTCCTTCAGCCGCGGATCCGAGCCCTCCAGCACGCCGACGACATTGGGGCTGGCGAAGGGCCGGGCCTCGGTCGTCATGCTTACCGTCATGCGGCCGGGCAGTTCGAAGCCGGCGACCCGCTGGCTGGAGCCGTCGGTCTGGGCCTGGGCGGCGGTCATGGGCGCGCCGGCGAACAGGGCGTCAGCCATGGGCGTGCTCAGGAAGCCCTCGAACCTGATCCCCTCGGCGTCCGTATGGGGCACGCCGGCGGTGTCAGCCCACTTGACCTGGGGATCGCCGAGGAAGCCCATGATCACCCCCCATGGGGCCATCCGCGCCTGGGCCGGCAGCAGGGTCAGCACGCCGACCGCGCCGCGCTCGGCGGCCGTGGTGGACCGCGAGGACTGGATATGGGCGCTCAGCTCGCTGGGCAGGCCCTGGGGCATGTCATAGAGCATGACGACGATCTTGCCGCGCACGTCCAGGCCGGCATAGTCGTCGATGTCGGCGCTGGGGGCCACGACACCGTGGCCGACGAAGACGACCCCGGCCTCAAGGGTCTGGGTGCCGATCACGGTCGAGGGAAACAGGGCCACGGCCTCGGTCTGTTTGAAGCTCTGGCCGCCCCAGGTGACCTCGCCCGCAGCGGTGGTCAGTTCCACGAAATTGACCGGCTGGCGCCAGCTGGTGCGCTCGGCATTGCCCATGGGGGTGAGGCCCAGCTGGGTGAAGTTGCTCTCCACATACTGGGCG
>CAMCIP010000112.1 GCA_945874855.1 Brevundimonas vancanneytii | reverse complement strand
CATGCGGACGAACCCCGATGTCGGCGACGCTGAACGCCGGACCCTGGGCCAGAAGGGCCCGCCCGCGGCGGTCGCGTCAAGAGGCGCGGGGCCGGTTTGCGCCGCCGGTCCGACGGATCACTCCGGGACGGGTTCGGCCTTGCGGCGCGGGGCGCGTTTACGGGGGGCGGGCCTTTCGGCGTCGGCTTCGCCCTCGGCGGCCGGAGCGGGCGTGGGGGCGGCGCGGGTCAGGAAGCCGGGCAGGGCGGTCGGCGGCTCGTCGAACGCGGCGGGCGCGGCGGTGGCGGCGGGCTCGGTCGGCGCGGGTGCGGCCTCGGCATCGGGGGCGTCGCCCTCGCCGCGACCCTCGGCGAAGCGCCGGCTGCGCTCCTGCTGACGGCGTTCCCAGCGTTCGCGGCGGGTCTCGCGACGGCCGCCGGTCTCGCCCTCGGCGCGGGCGCCCTCGTCCCCGGCGTCGTCGGCGGCGCGCTCGGGGCGCGGCTCACGGGGTTCGCGGGGCTCACGCGGTTCGCGGAACTCGGGACGGGGTTCGGGGCGGGGCTCCTGACGGCGACGTTCGTCCTCGGCGGCGCGGTCGGCGGCCTGCTGGGCGGCGATGAAGGCCGCGGCCTGGGCCCCGGTCTCGTCCTCGAAATCGATGTCGAAGCCCTGGTTGGACAGTTCGCGCTGGGCGATCTCGCTGGCCGGGCGCTGGGGCTGCAGGGCGCGCAGGACCCGGAAATAGTGTTCGGCGTGCTGGAGATAGTTCTCGGCGAGGACGCGGTCGCCGGCCGAGGCGGCGTCGCGGGCCAGCTGCATGTAGCGCTCATAGACGGTCTGGGCATTGCCGCGGACCTTGATGTTCTCCGGGCCCTGGGAATCCCAGGAGCGGTTCGGATTGGCGCTGTTCGCGCCGCCGCCGCCGCCGCCGCCGGGCTTGCGATTGCGCCCGCGCTGACGCTTCATGCCCTTGAAATCTCTCATGAACGCTACCGTGTCCTGGGGACGGGCCACAGCCGTCGGGGCGGTGGGCCTCAGTCGCCGTGTTCGTCATTCCGCCCGCTTCGGGACCAGCCCCGTCGTCGACATGTCGGAATACCTCGCCGCCCCGTGGTCCGCCGTGCGCCGCCTTGGCGTCCGACCGTCACTTGGAACCGCTCGCGCGTCGCCGGGCGACCTGGCCCGAAAAGATGCGATTGGGTGGGGAGACAACACAAGACTTAGCGCGTGCCGGGGCGGTTTCCAAGGGGTTTGTGCGTCAGACGCCCGCCGGCCGTCCGCGCGGGTCCGGGCCATTGGTCACCACGCGGGGGCGGTCGCCGAGGTCGAGGGTGATCTTGACGTCGGTGAAGCCCGCGGCCTCGAACAGGGCCTTGACCGCCGGTCCCTGGGTCCAGCCGATCTCGACGGTGAAGACGCCGCCGGGCTTGAGGATGCGGCGGACCTCCGGGGCCAGGGCGCGATAGGCGTCCAGCCCGTCCTCGCCGCCGTCCAGGGCCAGACGCGGATCGTGGTCGCGGACCTCCGGGTCCAGGGTCTCGATCTCGGCCGAGGCGATATAGGGCGGGTTGGAGACGACCAGGTCGAAGCTGTGGTCGGCCAGGCCGGCGGCCCATTCGGTGCGCAGGAAGACGGCCCGGTCGTCCAGCTCCAGATTGGCGGCGTTCTCCTTCGCCACCGCCAGGGCCTCGGACGAGACGTCGGTGCCCAGGCCCCGGGCGGCGGGGCGTTCCGCGAGGATGGCCAGAAGGATGGCGCCCGAGCCGGTGCCCAGGTCGATCAGGGTGAAGGCGCGCTCGGGGGCAAAGGCGGGCAGGACCACGTCCAGCAGGGCCTCGGTGTCGGCGCGCGGGCTGAGCACGTCGGGGGTGACGTTGAGCAGCACCTTCCAGAAGCCGACCCGGCCGAGGATGCGCGAGGTCGGCTCGCGCCGCAGCCGGCGTTCGACATAGCCGTCGAGCGTGGCGATCTGGTCGGCGGTCAGGGGGCGATAGGGGTCGGTCAGGATGTCGGCCCGGCCGGCGCCGGTGGCGGCCTCCAGCAACAGGCGGGCGTCGATCGACGGGCTGTCGATACGCCCGGCCTTGAGGCGTCCCTGTGCGGACTTCCAGGCGGTCAGGAGGGTTTCGGTCATGGGCAACTCATGGCTCGACGGGATCGCCGACGGCGAGGGGGCCGTCGGCGTCGATGCGGGCATAGAGGCCGCACCAGCGGTGGCCATAGAGGCGGAACAGCTCCGGGACCAGATCGAGGTCGCGCTCGCCCCGGTCGGGATGCACATGGGTGGCGGCGCAGCGCACGATGGGCTTGACCGCCGTCAGCCGGGCCGCGCCGAGGCTGAGGGTCTGGCCGGCGGCGTCGTTCTCGATCCAGGCGGGCCAGCCCTCGACCCAGACATTGGCGCGGAAGCGGCGCGGATCGACGGGGGCGCCCAGTCGGGTCTCCAGATCGCGCACGCTGGCCAGGTTCAGGATCGAGACCCGTCCGGCCATGTCGTCCATGAAGCGGTGATCCAGACCCTCGGCCGAGATCAGGCGCAAGGGGCCGGTGACGTCCTCGCCCAGCAGGTCGGTCAGCCAGGCCTCCAGCCGCGCGCGGTCGCCCGGGTCGTCGACGGCGCAGGTCAGGTCGGGGCGGTCGGGCGCAGCCAGATGCAGGGTGCGGGCGGCGTCGTCAAAGCGGGCGACCACGCGCGCCACCTGTGGCAGGCGGGCCAGGACGGTGAAACGCGTCTTGGAGACGAAGGCGGGCGCGGCCGGGTCGAAGCCGCTGGGGCCGTCTTCCACGGCGAAAAGCCGGTCGCCCGGGAACCAGCCGCCGGCGGCCAGATCGACGCGATCCAGCAGCTGGGCGGTGAAGCCCTTGATCGGGTGACGCCACAGGGCGGAGACGACGGCCATGGGCGCCCCATGGCAGGCCGGGCCGGGTGCGACAAGCGGTTGCGGGAACGGGGCCGCGGCTTCACCCCTGGCGGTGATGATGGATTCCCACGACGTCACCCCTCCGGCGGCGCCCGGCTGCTGCGCCGGCGGATCGGCCCGCCCTAGCCCCCGAACTCCGCCTCCAGATCGGCCAGGCGGGCGGCCTGGTCTTCGGCGATCAGGGCGTTGAGGAGGGGGTCGATGTCGCCCTCGAGGATCTGGGGCAGGCTGTGCAGGGTCAGGCCGATGCGGTGGTCGGTGACGCGCCCCTGGGGGAAGTTGTAGGTGCGGATGCGTTCCGACCGGTCGCCGGAGCCGACCTGGGACTTGCGGGCGTTCGAGCGGGCGGCGTCTTTCGTCTGGCGCTCCAGATCGTAGAGGCGGACGCGCAGGTTCTTCATCGCCTTGTCGCGGTTGACGTGCTGGCTCTTCTCGGAGGAGGTCACGACGATGCCGGTCGGCAGGTGGGTGATGCGCACGGCCGAGTCGGTCTTGTTGACGTGCTGGCCGCCCGCGCCGGAGCTGCGATAGGTGTCGATGCGGATGTCCTGGTCGCGGACCTCGATCTCGACCGCCTCTACCTCGGGCAGGACAGCGACGGTGGCGGCCGAGGTGTGGATGCGGCCGCCGGCCTCGGTGGTCGGCACCCGCTGGACGCGGTGGACGCCGCTTTCGAACTTCAGCCGGCCAAAGACGCCGTCGCCAGTGACGGTGGCGACCACCTCCTTGTAGCCGCCGACCTCGCCCTCCGAGACGCTGTCGATCTCGACGCGCCAGCCGCGGGTCTGGGCATAGCGGCTGTACATGCGGAACAGGTCGCCGGCGAACAGGGCCGCCTCGTCGCCGCCGGTGCCGGCGCGCACCTCCAGCACGGCAGAGGCATTTTCGTCGGCGTCGCGCGGGGCCAGCAGCAGGGCGACCTCGCGCTCCATGTCCGGCAGCCGGTCCTTGAGGACCTCCAGCTCGTCGGCGGCCATGGCGGCCATCTCGGGGTCGGCGGCCATGGCCTCCAGATCGGCCATCTCGGCGCGCAGCCGGGCCAGGCCGGACACGGCGTCGGCCACGGGCTTGAGCTCCGCATGCTCCTTCGACAGGCGCACGATCTCGGCCCCGTCGGTGGCCGCGCCCATCCGTGCCTCCACCTGGTGGAAGCGGTCGAGCACCTGGTCGAGACGGGCCTGGGGCAGGCGCAAGGGCGAAGTCCTGTGGAGCGAACGGGCTGGAGCGATAGCGAACGCGCGCGCCCGCGTCCACGCGGTCACGTTCGCGTCAGGCCCCGCGCGGGTCCGGAGCCGACCCCCCACCTTGACCGTTGGTGGCATGTGAAAGGGGGCTATGAATGGAAACCTTCGTGCTGTTTCTGATGGTGGGCCTGCTGGCCCAGGCCGTCGACGGGGCCCTGGGCATGGCCTATGGCGTCATCTCGACGTCCGTCCTGCTGGCCCTCGGCGTGCCGCCCGCCATGGCCAGCGCCAGCGTGCACGGGGCCGAGGTCTTCACCACCGCCGCCTCGGCCAGCAGCCATGTGGCGCACCGCAATGTCGACTGGCGGCTGTTCCTGCCCCTGGCCGCGGCCGGCATGATCGGCGGCGCCCTGGGCGCCTATGTGCTGACGGGGGTCGACGGGGACGTCATCAAGCCCGTCATCATCGTCTATCTGGCCGCCATGGGCGGCTGGATCCTGTGGCGGGCGCGCAAGCGGCGCGAGCCCCGCGCTACCCGGCCGGCCTGGATCACCGCCCCCCTCGGCCTCGTCGGCGGCCTGCTCGATGCGATCGGCGGGGGCGGCTGGGGACCGACCGTGTCGTCCACCCTGATGGGGGCCGGGCAGGAGGCGCGGCGGGTGATCGGCACGGTCAATTCGGCGGAGTTCCTGGTCACCTGCACCATTTCGGCGACCTTTGTCTGGGCGTTGCTGACCGGGCGGTGGAGCGACGTCGGCGCGCTCCACGACCATGCCGCGGCGGTGGGCGGGCTGGTGGTCGGCGGCCTGATCGCCGCGCCCTTCGCCGGGCACATCGTCAAACGGGTGCCGCAGCGGGCGCTGAGCCTGGCGGTCGGGGGCCTGCTGATCTGCCTGTCGCTCTTCCAGACGGCGCAGCTGGCGGGCCTGATCGCCTGATCGCGGCTGCCGCGGTCAGGCCGCGTCGGGGCGGGTGTCGGCGAAGCTGGGCCGGGCCTCCAGGTCGACCTGAAGCGCGGTCAGGCGGGGGCGGCCGACCGACCAGTCCAGATCGGGATGACGAAAGCCGGTCCAGGTCGCCAGCACGCCGGCGGTGATCCGGCCCATGTCGAGCGGCAGGCCGGGCGCGAGGCCGGGGTCGGCCTCCAGCGCGTCGAGCACGCGGACCATATTGCCGGTCCAGCGGTTGAGCCAGGACGGCGAGCGCTCCGTCTCCGGACGACGCAGCTCCAGCACGCGCTTGACCCCCATCTCGAGCCCGGCGGCGGCCAGCACCTCCAGCCGGCGGACGCGCCAGCGTTCGGGGCCCTCGGCGGGCAGAAGTCGTGGGCCCGATCCATGCACATCGAGCCATTCGCAGATCAGGGGGCTGTCGAACAGCGGCGGGGCGTCGTCGAGTTCCAGCGCCGGAACCTGGGCGATCGGATTGGCGGCCAGCAGGACGGGATCGGAGGCATAGGGATCGACCCGCACCTCCTCCACCGGCAGGCCCTTCTCACGCACGACGATCCGGCATTTGCGGGCGTAGGGGGACGGGATGGTGATGTGGAGTTTCATGGGTACTGCTGCCGGGCGTGGAGGACGCGGAGGACCCTGACGGCGTCGGCCTCCACGCGGTAGATGAGGATGTAGTTGGGGTGGACGACGCTCTCCCGCGTTCCGGGCGTGCGGCCGACACGGTGGAGATAGGGGTGCGCGCCCAGCCGCTCTGCCGAGCGCTCGAGCGCATCCTTCAGCGACTGGGCAGCATCGGGATTGCGATCTGCGATGTATGCGGTCAATCGCGCGGCGTCCCTGAGTGCGCGCCCCTTCCAGATCACCGGAAGCATGCCGTCAGCCGCGTCGTTCGTCGATTATGGCCTGGAGCTCGGCCATCGCCTGGTCATGCGGTATGCCCGGATCGGGATCATCGAGCGCCTCCTGGACCCTGGCGCGGAACCAGACGTCATAGGCCTCGGCCTCTTCGGTCGTGGCGAACTCCGAGACGATGGGATCGAGTTTGGCCATGTCCCGAAGATGCGCCCGTCGCGCGCGCTTCGCAACCTCGACGGGCCGTCAGGGGCCGGCCGGACCTACTCCGCCGCCGCCGGGACGGCCGCGCGGGCGGCCTCGAGTTCGGCGGCCTTGTCCTCGACCATGGCGACGATGCGGTCGACCATGTCGGCATTGGCCAGTTTGTGGGCGATCTTGCCGTTCAGATAGACCATGCCGGAGCCGGCGCCGCCGCCGGTGAAGCCGACGTCCGTATACAGAGCTTCGCCCGGACCGTTGACGACGCAGCCGATGATCGACAGCGACATGGCCGTGGTCACATGGGCCAGCTTCTCTTCCAGGATGCCGACGGTCTCGATGACGTTGAAGCCCTGACGGGCGCAGGACGGGCAGGCGATGATGTTGACGCCGCGGTGGCGCAGGCCCAGCGACTTGAGGATGTCGAAGCCGACCTTGATCTCCTCGACCGGGTCGGCGGCCAGGGAGACGCGGATGGTGTCGCCGATGCCGGCCCACAGCATATTGCCCAGGCCAATGGCGGACTTGATGGTGCCCGACCGCAGCGGCCCGGCCTCGGTGACGCCGAGATGCAGGGGGCAGTCGATGGCGTCGGCCAGCTGCTGATAGGCGGCGACGGTCAGGAAGGGGTCGGACGCCTTCACCGAGATCTTGAACTCGTGGAAGTCGTGGTCCTGCAGGATGCGGGCGTGGTTCAGCGCGCTCTCGACCATGGCCTCGGGACAGGGCTCGCCATACTTCTCCAGCAGCTCCTTTTCGAGGCTGCCGGCATTGACGCCGATGCGCATGGAGCAGCCGTGGTCCTTGGCCGCCTGGACGACCTCGCGCACGCGCTGGGCGCTGCCGATGTTGCCGGGATTGATCCGCAGGCAGGCGGCGCCGGCCTGGGCCGCCTCGATGCCGCGCCTGTAGTGAAAATGGATGTCCGCCACGAGCGGGACCCGGGCCTCACGCGCGATGGTGCGGAAGGCCAGCGTCGATTCCTCGTCGGGGCAGGAGACGCGCACGATGTCGGCGCCGGCCTCTTCCAGCTGGCGGATCTGCTCCAGCGTGGCCGCCGCGTCGGTGGTCGGCGTGTTGGTCATGGACTGGACGCTGATCGGCGCGTCGCCGCCGACGAGGACTGATCCGACGCGGATCTGACGGCTGCGGCGGCGCTCAATGTGCCGCCACGGACGGATGTGGGCCAGTTCGGAGGAGTGATCGCCGCTCATGATCGGGCAAGATAGGCCCAAGGCGTCGACAAGACCATGACCGTCGCCGCCAGGACCGTCAGGGGGTCGGCGTGACCGGGACCGGGGCCGGCGCCGGCGCGGCGCCTGCCGGCGGGGCGGCGGCGGCGACC
>CAMCIP010000111.1 GCA_945874855.1 Brevundimonas vancanneytii | reverse complement strand
AGGGACATGGCGCCGGCTTCGCGCAGGCTGTCGATCGGCGGATTGGTGACCTGGGCGAAGGCCTGGCGGAAATAGTGGCTGAACGGCCGGGCCTGGGTGGACAGGACGGCGGGCGGGGCGTCGTCGCCCATGCTGGCCACTGCCTCCTTGCCGTCGCCGGCCATGGGATCCAGCAGGGTGTCGATGTCTTCGTGTGTCCAGCCCACGGCGGCCTGGTGTCGCGTCAGGTCGGGCCCGGACAGGCGGCGCAGCTCCGGTCCCGGGCCGATCTGTGGCTCCAGCTCGACCATATTGGCCAGCCACTCCCGATAGGGGTGGCGGGCCGCGAGGCGGTCGATGGTTTCGGCTTCGTCCTGGAACTGGCCCGTCTCGAGGTCGACCGAGATCATCCGCCCCGCACCGATGTGCAGACGCTCGACGATGCGGTCGTCGGCGACGCCGGTCATGCCGGCCTCCGACCCGCAGATCAGCAGGCCGTCGACGGTGCGGGCGACGCGCAAGGGACGCAGGCCGTTGCGGTCCTTGCCCGCCACGACCCATCGCCCGTCGGTGGCGCAGATGGCCGCCGGTCCGTCCCACGGCTCCATCACCGCATTGCAATAGGCGTAGAGGGCGCGGTGATCGTCGGAGATGACGCCCGCGATCGGGGCCTCCGGCATCAGCAGGGCCTTGACCATGGGTGCCGAACGCCCGGCGCGGACCAGCACCTCGAAGACGTTGTCCAGCGCCGCCGAGTCCGAGCCGCCGGCCTGGATCACCGGCTTGACCACGGCGTCGTCGGCGCCGAAGGCCGCGGCGGTCATGCGGATCTCGTGGCTGCGCATCCAGTTGGCGTTGCCGCGCAGGGTGTTGATCTCGCCGTTGTGCGCCAGCATTCGGAACGGCTGGGCCAGCCGCCATTCGGGGAAGGTGTTGGTCGAATAGCGCTGGTGGAACAGGGCCACATTGGCCTCGACCCGCGGATCGGTCAGGTCGGGATAGAAGTCGGCCAGCGCCTGGGCCAGCATCATGCCCTTGTAGATGACCGACCGTGCCGACAGGGAGCAGACGTAGAAATGCTGGAGGCCCTGGGCCGTCGCCCGCGCCTCGATGCGGCGACGCAGAAGGTACAGCGCCCGCTCCAGATCCTCGCCGTCCAGCCCTTCGGGCGGGGCCAGCATGATCTGCTCGATCTCGGGCCGGGTGGCCGCCGCCCGCTGGCCCAGGACCTCAACCCGCGTCGGCACCTGACGCCAGCCATACAGCCAGAATCCGGCGGCCATGACCTCGCTTTCGACCAGGGTCCGCGCCCGCTCCTGGGCGGCGAGGTCGACGCGCGGCAGAAAGATCATGCCGACCGCGATGGGGCCGGGCCGGGGGCCATGGCCGGTGTCGAGCACCTGGGCCTCAAAGAAGGCGCGGGGCAGGCCGATCAGGATGCCGGCGCCGTCGCCCGACTTGCCGTCGGCATCGACCGCGCCGCGGTGCCAGACGGCCTTCAGCGCCTTCAGCGCGAGATCGACCACCTCTCTCCGGGGGCCGCCATCTATGGCGCAGACCAGGCCGACACCGCAGGCGTCGCGTTCAGACGCCGGGTCATAGGCGTGGGCCGCGATGAGGCGCTCGCGCCCGGCGCGGTAGCGTTCGGGATCAAGATTCATGCGGCCACCTGCACCCGCTTCGACAGCCAGGCGTCGATCTCGGCCGCCGCGTCCTGGCCGTCCCTGACCGCCCAGACCACCAGCGAGGCGCCGCGCACGATGTCGCCGGCGGCGAACACCCCCGGCAAGGTCGTGGCCCTGGTGCGCGCGGCAGTGCGCAGGGTGCGCGCGTCGGTGAGGGCCAGATCGGGCTCGTCGAACAGGCCGCGAATGTCCTCAGGCTCAAAGCCGAGGGCTTCGATCACCAGGTCGGCGGCGAGGTCGAACTCGCCGCCCGGCACGGCTTCCACCGCCTGACGGCCGTCCGGACCGGGCGCCGACAGGGCCATGCGCTGGGCCCGCACGCCCGTCACGCCCGAGGCGCCCCCCAGCACGGCGCGGGGCGCGGCCAGGAATTCGAACACCACGCCCTCTTCCTCGGCGTGAAGGGTCTCGCGGGCACTGCCCGGCATGTTGTCCCGGTCGCGGCGATACAGGCAGGTGACCGAGGTCGCCCCCTGCCGAACCGCCGTGCGCACGCAGTCCATCGCCGTGTCGCCACCGCCGATGACCACGACGCGCCGGCCCGCGGCGTTCAGCTCGCCGCGCTCGAAGGCCGGGACGTCGTCGCCGAAGCCCTTGCGGTTCGAGGCGATCAGATAGTCGAGCGCAGGGATGACGCCGTGTGACCCGCAGCCGGGTGCGGTCAGGCGGCGCGCCTGGTAGACGCCGGTGGCGATCAGCACCGCGTCGTGCGCATCCCGGACCTCGGCGAAGGGCAGGTCGACCCCGATCCCGGTGTTGAGCCGGAAGACCACGCCGCCGTCGATCAGGCGATCGATCCGCCGCTGGACGACGTGCTTCTCCAGCTTGAAGCCGGGAATGCCGTAGGTCAGCAGGCCGCCCGCCCGGTCATGCCGGTCATAGACCGTGACCGCATAGCCGGCCGTCCGCAGCCGGTCGGCCGCGGCCAGGCCCGCCGGCCCGGCCCCGACGATGCCGACGGACAGACCCCGTTCACGACGCGGCCGGATCGGATCGACCCAGCCGTTCGCGAACGCCATGTCGCCCAGCCAGCGCTCCACGGCTCCGATGGTGACCGTCTCCCACCCCGACTGTTCCAGGGTGCAGGCCCCCTCGCACAGCCGGTCCTGGGGACAGATACGACCGCAGATCTCCGGCATGGTCGAGGTCGCCTGGGACTGGCGCCAGGCCTCCTCCGCGCGCCCCTCGGCAGCCAGCCGCAGCCAGTCGGGGATGTTGTTCTCCAGCGGACAGCCGGTCTGGCAGAAGGGCACGCCGCACTGGGCACAGCGGCCGGACTGGGCCGTTCCGGCCGCGGGCATGAAGTCGGCCTGGATCTCGCCGAAGCCGCGCAGGCGCGCGGAAACGCCGGCCTTTGCAGGGCCGGCGCGCGGAACAACGACGAAGGTCTGGTTGGCGGACTTCAGGGCGCGGGCCTTTTGGGGGAGGGTGGAGTCAGCTCTAGGCGGTGAACCCGGAAACGGCAAGAGACGTGCGCACCAGAGCGACAAATGGTTCATGGAAGCAAGAAAGCACCGGTGAAGTCGCCCATGATGGACGAAATCACCGGTTCCTTGCCTGCATCTCAGAACAGGTACTTGATCCCCGCGACAATGCGGTCGTCGGACAGGGGGCCGACCACGTCGGTGTCATGGTAGCGCACGTCGATCACCGCCTTTTCGGAGAAGGCCCACGACACGCCCGCGTTCCAGGTGTCGTAGTCGGCGTTCACGTCCAGCGCCTGATGACCGAAGGCCCCCGACACGGTCCAGCCGTCGGCCATGGCGAAGGCGGCGTTGGCCTCGACATAGGTGGCCTCCTCGTCCGCGCCGAAGAAGTCCGGCGACCAGTAGGCCACGGCCCCGACGGTGACGGGGCCGATCGCGCGGGAGGCGGCGGCCTTGATCTCCACATAGTCGTAGTCGGTGCCGGCCGGGCTGCCCATGTAGAGATAGACCACGCCGCCGACGTCGACGTTGAAGCCGCCGACCACGGTGCGGTAGCCGCCGTAGAAGTCGACTTCCACTTCGGTGTCGTCTCCGAAGTCGACGTTGGAGGCCCAGGCGCCGCCGTAGATTCCGCCGGCGGTGGCGTCGACGCCGACCTGGAGGGCGGCCCCTTCATCGGTCTGGCTGAAGCCGCGGAAGCGGTAGTCGCTGAAGACCCCGGCGTTCCAGACCACGTCCTGGGCGAGGGCGGCGGGAGCGGTGAGCAAGGCAGCCGTCATCACGGCCGCGGCAAAGGCGGTTCTCATAGGCGTATCCCCTTGGAGTGCGAGAGTTGGTTGAGACGCGACGCTTCACTGACGCCGACGGGGAGGGGAGGCTCCCCGTCGGCCCTGGGCGTGGATCAGGCGGGGTCCAGGACCTCGCCGTGCAGGTGGCCGTCGAGGCCATCCGCTTCCTGTTCGGCGCTGACGCGCAGGCCGGTGGTGAACTTGCAGATCACCAGGATCACGAAGGTGGCCACGGCGCTCCAGCCGATGGTGATGCCCAGACCCCAGGCCTGCTTCGCCACCGTCGCGCCTTCCGCGACGCCGTTGACGGCGGCCGAGGCGAAGACACCGGTCAGCAAGGCCCCCAGAATGCCGCCGGCGCCGTGGATGCCGAAGGCGTCGAGGCTGTCGTCATAGCGCAGCAGCTTCTTGATCCAGACCGAGGCGGCGTAGCAGACGGGGCCCGACGCCAGGCCGATGATCACCGCGCCCTTGGGATCGACCAGGCCGGCGGCCGGGGTGATGGCCACCAGGCCGGCGATCAACCCCGAAAGGACGCCGATCAGCGAGGGTTTGCGCTTGTCGATGATCTCCACGATCTTCCAGGTCAGCGATCCGGCCATGGCCGCCAGGATGGTGTTCAGGATGGCCACAGAGGCGATCGCGTCGGCGGTCCAGGCCGAGCCGGCGTTGAAGCCGATCCAGCCGACCAGCAGCAGGCTGGCTCCGATCATGGTCAGGACGGGGTTGTGGGCGACGATGGTCTCCTGGCCGTAGCCCTTGCGGGCGCCGAGGAAGATGGCGCAAACCAGACCGGCCACGCCCGCATTGACGTGCACGACCGCGCCGCCGGCGAAGTCCAGCACACCCGCCGCGCCGAGGAAGCCCCCGCCCCACACCCAGTGGCAGATCGGCGCATAGACCAGCAGGGTCCAGAGCGCGGTGAACAGCAAGAGGCCGGAATATTTGATCCGCTCGGCGAAGGCGCCGGCGATCAGGGCCGGGGTGATGATGGCGAAGGTCAGCTGGTAGGCGATCCACAGATACTCCGGCAGACCCGGGGCCAGGCTGTGCGCCGTGGTCGGGGTCACGCCGTTCAGGAACAGCGCCTGGAACGAACCGATGTACTGGTTGATCTCCGCAGCCGGATAGGCCCCCACCGGCTGGCCGGCGCCGAATGACAGGCCGTAGCCGGCGATGAACCAGGCCAGGGTCACAACCGAGGCCACGCCCAGTGACTGGGTGATGGTGGCGATCACGTTTTTGCGCCGCACCATGCCGCCGTAGAACAGGGCCAGGCCGGGCAGGGTCATCAGGAGCACCAGCGCCGTGGAGGTCAGGATCCACGACGTCGCCGCCCCGTCCAGCTCAAGCACCGCCTGGTGATCGAGCAGTGCGGGCGTCGCCGCCGCCCACGCCGCGCCGGGTACGAGCGCCGACGCCCCTACGGCCAGCGCCAGCCCCAGTCCCGATCGTCCTAGTGAAGTCAAGATCATCCGCATGCCCCCATATGCTGCAATGCCGAAGTCTTTTACGCATTTGCCAAAATGACAAGTGGGTCGTTAACCGGTTGTGGAAGAAAGATGCGTTTGCGCAGGGAACGCCACGAAACGTGGTTCGATTTACCCGATCAGCGGCACATTTGCGACATTATCTTCCACGATCATGCACAGGCCTCATCAGGCTGCCGGAGACATCCGGCCGCCGGATCCCGCCTCGCACCTGCGTGATGGGCCCTGTCACGACCACGAGGTGACCGACGTCGCCGGGGTGTGTTAGGGCGAGCGCGCTGTTTGAGGTCCGCATGCCTTCGCCGTTTCCCTCCGCGATCCTCTGCGTCCTGGGTCTCGCGACCGCGTCGGTCGCCTCGGCCCAGGCCCTGAGCGACGCCGCGACCCATGCGCCCCCGCAGCACTACATCATCACCCTGCCGCCGACCCCCGTGGCCGAGGTGGCCGAGGTGGTGCTCGGCGAGTCCCTGGGACTGCCGTTCAAGGTCGATGCCGACGTGAAGGCCGAGATGCCGTTCCGGGTGGACGGCGTCTATGGGCCGGAGGCCCTGGCACGGGAGTTCGGCTACCGGCTCTGGAATGTCGACGTGGCCCTGATCGAGCGGCCGTCGGACGGGCTCTGGCTGATTCCGGCGGCCGAACTGCCCGCCGCCCTGGCGACCGGAGCCGTGGTGGTCAGCCCGAAGGCGGCGGCGGCCGGGTCACCTGAGGCGGTAAATCCGGTCGTTCCCAAAGCCCCGGGCGGCGAGGTGGCCCCGCCCGGACGCCGGCTTGACTGGCTGTGGGGACTGCTGGTCGGCTGGCTTGCCGGCCTGGCGTCCGTCCTGGGTTGGCACCGGCTGAAGCGCCGTCGGGAGGCCCCTGCGCCCGTCATGCTGTCGGCACCCGCGGCTCCGGTCGGCGCGGACGCACCTGAGGACGAGCTGACGATTCCGAGCTTCGGCAATGCCGGAGCCGGCCGCGCTGCCGGCGGAAGGCGAACCGAAGCCTAGGCCCGTCGTCCGGTTTTCCCGTCTAGAAGATGCGGCCGACCTCGGGCTGAAGGCGCGGCGCGATGACCTCTCCCGGGGCCAGGCGCCGATCCGGATCGACCGGTTCCTCGCCACGCAGGCGGTCGTAGTTGCCCTGGGAGCTCCGCCGCACGTCCTCGGCGTCCCGCAGGATGGTGACGCGCAGGAAGATGAACAGGGTGCGTCGGGTCGAGGTCTCGTTTCGTGAGCGGAACAGGCCGCCAACGCCGGGCAGGTCGCTGAGCCACGGCACGCGGCTCTCGCGATAGCGGCGGTCGTCGCTGATGAGTCCGCCCAGGGTGATGACCTCGCGATTGTCCGCCAGCACCGTCGTCGTGACGCTGCGCCGGTCGGTGATCAGGTCCGCGGCCCCGGCGACGCTGACGGGCACTAGGGAGGACACCTCCTGCGTCACCTCAAGCCGGACCACGTCGCCGTCGAGGATTCGCGGAGTGACCTTCAGGGTGACGCCGACGTCCGACCGTTCGATCGTGGTGAAGGGGTTGGTGCTGTTGCCGTCGGTGGCAAAGGAACCGGTGCGGAATGGCACGTTCTGGCCGGCGACAATCTCCGCCTCTTCATTGTCCAGAACCGTCACGCTGGGCGTCGACAGCAGGTTGGCATAGGTCGACTTGGAGAGGGCCTGGAGCAGGATGCCGAAGTCGCCGTCGCTGCCGGCCGCGAGTGTCAGACCCTCTGACAGGGCCGGGCCGCCGGGAACGCCCAGCACCTGCATGACCGTCGACAGCGGCACCCCGGCCTGGGTGAACGAAGTGCCCCCGATCACGCCCGTCGCGGGTACGGCCCCGCCGGTGGCCAGCTGGATGCCCAGCTGTTCGCCCAGATCGCCGGTGATTTCGACGATGGCGGCCTCAATGACCACCTGGGGGCGGCGCACGTCCAGCTGGAGGATCAGGTCCTCGACCACAGCCACGGACTGGGGTGTGCCGCGCAGCACCACGGCGTTCAGCTCGCTGACCGCCTGCACCGCCAGACCGGGAAAGGCGAAGCCGGCGCCCGGGGACCGGTCGGCGCCGGCGGCAGCCTCGGCTCCGGCTGCAGGAGGCGTGCCGACGCCGGCATCGGCGCGCAGGCTGCGGGTCACGGGATTGGTGGCCTCGGCGCCTTCTCCCATCAGCCCCTGGACGACCT
>CAMCIP010000110.1 GCA_945874855.1 Brevundimonas vancanneytii | reverse complement strand
GTCCTGACCTGGCTGTCGGTGCCGGTCGCCCTCATTATCGGCGGCATCGGCGCGATCTCGGTGTTCAAGGCCGTCTACATCGACAAGCGCGAGCTGAAGTGCGCCTGCGTCGGTGGCGACAGCAACGTTCCCTTGGGTTTCCTCTCGCTGACCGAGAACCTCATGATGATCGCCATGGCGGTCTGGATGCTGGTGATGCAGTTCGGCACTGCGGCGTCGGATATGTCGATGTGACGGGCAGCATGCCACGATCGGGAGGGGGCCTTGCAGCAGGCGATCTTGCCCTCCCGCTGCAGTTCGCGCGCGTCGGACGGTCGCCCAGAGTCCGCTGGGGCGACCAGAGCGCGATGGTGGTGGATCCAGACCGGACCAGCAGACTTGCGCGTCTAGCACCCGTCCAGATCGATTATAGAGGACATATAGATCGTGTGGTTGCTGGTCCTTATTCAGTCGATGGTCCGGCAAGTTCAAAAGTGGTCAAAAACGCCGACAGCGGGACTAAATAGTCAGTGTATTGATGCTGCTTGAACGATTGGTTCAGCAGAGAGAAACACAATGTCCAGAGCAGGCCGTCCTCGCGTAAACTCCAAATCCGCCACCACCTCTCCCCTGTCCGAGTTCCTCGACGCCAACTGGGGGTCCACCGGCTTGACGAACGACGAAGCCGCCAGCGAGTTCGGCTTCCGGGCCCCGAACGTCATCTCCATGTGGCGGACAGGAAGAACGGCCGTGCCCATCTCCCGGCTGCCGAAGATCGCCCAGCTTCTCGGGGTCGATCTGGTGCCGCTGTTCATCATGTGGCTGAAGCAAGCTAGGCTTCGTAACGACGTGGTGCCGGCGACCCTCATCGAGGTTCTGGATCGACGGCTCGTGTCAGCCAACGAGGCCGAAGTGATCAAGACGCTGCGCCATGCGACCAAGAACTCCGACCCGGTTTTCTCGGCTATGCAGCTGGCCGCTATAGGCGCGGCGGTCTTGCCCTGAGAAGCCCCGCCGCGCGGCGCTATTTCATTGTCTTTGATGCCGAAAAAGGCTATCGTTGACACGGTTTCGAGCAAGGCAGCTCGCCTCCGATCAGCCCTGATCTCCACCCGTTGACGGGTCGCCACAACCGGGCCCGCTCGACGCGGGACCCTCGCTGAAATGTCCTTCCAACATGGAGCCATCCACCGCCACCGGCGCAAGCCGACTCGTGCCCATCACGCCTCGCCTTCTCACGGCAGCACAGGCCGCCACCTACCTGGGATACCGGAGCACCGAGATCCTGCGCAGCCTGCCCGTGCGCCCCCTCCGCCTATCCTCCGAAGACCTGGGGCGCGCGCCCAGGTGGGACAGGAACGCCTTGGATCGGTGGCTGGACGGGCTGTCCGATCTGGGCGGCACGATCACCAACGACAATGAGCCCGCCAGCGTCGAAGCCGAACTGAATGCTTGGAGCGCACGCCGTGGTCGCTAGACGGGCGTCCATCCCGGGCGCGCATCGCGTGACCAAGAAACTCTCAGGCGGGCGTTACGCGATCTATTGGTATCGCCACAGAGGTGGCCCCCTGTTCATGCGGTTCGACGGTGAAGACAAACGCCGCGCCGAGCGAGAGGAAATCGAAGGGCATGAGCGGCTTCTGCTCGCCTATGCCACCTCGAGGTCGGCGCGGCCAACGCCCGGGAATACCTTGGCGGACGTCATCCGACGCTTTCGCGTGTCGCGGGAAGGTCTGAGCGCGCTGGCTGACTCCACCCGCAAGGAATGGACGCGGTGGCTCGACATCATCCACGCGGACCTCGGCATGCTCTCGATCCGCGCGCTCAATGACCCTCGTACCCGGCGCGTCTTCATCGAGTGGCGCGACGGATTTCAGACCACCCCCAGGAAGGCCGACTACGGGATCCAGGTCCTGCGGCGCGTCCTGGCCTTCGGTCTGGATCAAGGGCTGACCGAGGCCAATGTCGCTGAGGGGATCAAATCGATCTACCGCAACGACCGGTCGGACATCATCCTCGAAGACGATGAGCTTGCCGGCATACTCCAGGCCGTCACCCCCGCCGCTCGTGCCGCCATCCGACTTGCTGCGGCCACCGGCTTGCGGCGAGGAGACCTGGTCGGGCTGCGATGGTCCGACATCAAATCCAACCGTATCGAGCGCCCCACGAACAAGAGCCGAGGAAAAGCCGTCGCAATATGCCCGCTGGCGGGAGACGGCGCCGACCTCATCGCCGAGCTCCGGCAGGCTCGTCAGACGGCCGTCGATGAAGGGCGGCTGCCAAGCGAACATGTGCTGGTCACCGAGAAGGGCACGCCCTGGAAGCCGGACTCGCTGACCCAGGCTTTCGACCGGGCGGCCTCCGGCCTTTGGATCGGGAAGACGCTCAACGATCTGCGAGGCACCGCCGCTACACGGTTCAGCCGGGAGGGTTTCAAGAACCAGGAGATCGCGATCTTCCTCGGCTGGGAGCCCGCAAGGGTAGACCGGATCATAACCCGATACGTTCACGCGGAGACCATGGCGCGAGAGGCCATCGCGCGACTTGAAGGGGCCAGAACATCGGTCTAATCGAACAGACGCCGAACATCAGTGTAAACCGACCTGTAAACCGGGCCCCTCGACCGTCCGGAGCGAAGTCGCAAAGCCCTGATTTCACTGACCGGCGCGGGTGTAGTTCAGAGGTAGAACGTCAGCGTCCCAAGCTGAATGTCGGGGGTTCGATTCCCCCCACCCGCTCCAGGCGGCGCGCCCCGAAACCGGGGGGTGGCGCGCGCTTCCGGCCGAAAGCGACCATCGCGGCCCTTGCGGTCGGGGAACCGGGCGGGTTATAGACCGCGCCTTCCCGTCCCGGGTCACCCCGGGACCGTCAAGGCGGACGCGTAGCTCAGCGGGAGAGCACTACGTTGACATCGTAGGGGTCACAGGTTCAATCCCTGTCGCGTCCACCATTCCCGTCTCGATGATGCGCCGCGCTTGTGTCCTCGAGCCGTTCGGCACAGGGTTGGGTTCGCTTACGGGAGCCGCCGACCATGCTCGCCCTGATCCTGATGCTGATGACACCCGCCGGATCCCAGGATCCTGTGCCTGCGACCCAGGATCCTGCTCCCGCCGCCGCGCCGCGACCCGCTCCAAGCCAGGGGACCGCGGCGATCCTGCTGGGGTGCGAGGATGAAGGCGGCCGTCCCGTGTGCCGCTATCAGATGCCCGAGATCCGGCTGATGGAGCAGATTCCCCAGCGCGTGCCGACGCAGGGGCCGGGTCTGGCGGCCGCGCCCGACGCCGCCTCGACCGATCCCGGTGTACTGAGCGAGGCTGAACGCCGGCTGGTGATGCGCTGCGCCGATGCCGGCTGGCTCTCGCTGTGCCTGCCTCAGGACCGGCGCCAGGCCCGCGCCCTGAAGGCCTCGGCCGAAGCCTATGACGCCCGGCGCCGCGAGGTCAGCGCCATGCTGGCCGCGGGTCAGTGCGACGCGGCCGTCAATGCGGCCCTGTCGAGCGGCTATCTGGCCCTGGGTCGGGAGGTCAACGCCTTCTGCCGGCGCTGACCGCGCGGCGGGACGGACGGACGGCGCATGGAAAAGGGGCACCGGATCGCTCCGACGCCCCCATTCCGCATTCAATTCGGGATCACTCAGGCGCGACGCAGACCGGGCCCGGATGACCGCCGACGGTGACCTCGCGGCAGTCACCGAAACGCACTTCCGGCGGATCGATGATGACCTCCGACGGGCGCACGATCACTTCCGGACGCTCGATGAAGATCGTGGCGGGCCGGACACGCACCGGCGGGGCGTCGACATAGACCGGCGGGCCGGCGATGTGGATCGACGGGCCGTCGACGACGACCGGGCGGCCGACGACGCGCACGCCGGGCGGCGTGATGCGGATCGGCGGGCGCGGCGGCGTCGGACGGTAGAAGTCGACGATGCGCGTGCAAGAGCAGTCAGGATCGTAGACCGTCACCGGGTCTACGGCGGGCGCGGCGACGCCGGACATCAGCGAAAATGTCAGCGCCGTCGAAAGCAAGTCGATCATTGGCCAGTCCCCTTGAGCCGAACCCCGATATTCGAGGCCTCCAGCCGGCACGTGGTTAATGGCCTCGTCAACGCCCTCGAAGCCATTGGATTCCCCGGCAAGGCGATCAGTCGCCGCCGAAGTGCGGCGGCGCGGTCACAGCGGCCCCGGGATTGACCTCGGGATGGCCGGGAAGGGTCGGCTCAGCCAGGGGGACTCCGCCTCGCCAAAACGGCGTGGGAGGTCGACGGCCCGGGTGATCCCGATGCGGGGCCCGGCAAGGACCCGGGTGCGACCCGGCGCGGCCACGAGGGCGAACGGCGCTGCGTCCAGGGCCAGGCCGTCCAGCCTCCGATCGACGTCCAGCGCCTGGCAGAGGCGGCCGGGCCCCGAGCACAGCCCCCGATCGTCCGCGCCGCCGCGCCGCCGGCGCATCCGTTCGCGGCCGAGCATCGGCTCGAGCGCACGGACCAGGACGGCGCCGCCGGGTTCGGTTCCGGCGACGAGGTTCAGACACCAGTGCAAGCCATAGATTCGGTAGACATAGGCGTGGCCCACGGGGCCGAACATGGCGGCGTTGCGCGCCGTCGGCCCGCGGAAGCTGTGCGAGGCGGCGTCGCTCGCGTCATAGGCCTCGGTTTCGACGATCCTGCCGCCTGTGCCGTCCACGGTCAGCACGGCCCCGATCAGGTCGCGCGCAACCACGTCGACCGGCCGGGCGAAGAAGGCGGGAGGTAGGGCGGCGTCTGTCACCGCCCGGTGCTCGCGCCGCCCTCCCGCAGAGTCAATCGTCGGACTGGACCGCCGTCATCGGGCGAGGCATCACGTCGCCCATGCTGAAGTCCTTTCCGTCTCCCACCCCTGAACACTGGCGCGAACTGGCCCGCAAGGCGCTGAAGGACCGGCCGCTGGAGGGCCTGGTCCATCTGGACCTCGACGGCCTGGCCGTGCGGCCACTGTATGCCGCCGCCACCGGCGCCTCGCCCCTGTCGGCGCCGCGCGCGTCCGACGCCGACGGCCGCGCCTGGGACCTGCGCGCCCTTGTCGAGGGCGACCAGGCGGCCGAGGTCAACGCGACCGTCCTGGCCGAGCTTCAGGGAGGGGCGGCGTCCGTGGTGCTGAAGGGCGCCGTGCTGGCCGACAGCGCGCCGCTGGCGCGGGCGCTGGAGGGCGTGGCGCTGGAGCTGGCGCCCGTCGGGCTGGACGCCGGCCTGGATGGCCCCGACGCCGCCAATGCCCTTGCGGTCGCGGCAAAGGGTGCGCCCCGGGCGCAGCTGATGTTTCACCTGGATCCCGTTTCCGCCTTCGCCGCGGCGGGGGCCTCTCCCCGCGCCATGGACGCGCATCTGACGCTGGCCGCCAACACGGCGGCGCGGCATGCGGGAGCCTATCCCGACGCGGCCTTCTTCCTGGCCTCGGGCCGGGTGGTGCAGGAGGCCGGCGGCTCGATCGGCCAGGAGCTGGGCTTCGCCTGCGCCAATGCCGTGGCCCTCCTGCGCGCCGCGGAGCAGGCCGGGCTCTCGCGGGAGCGGGCGGTCGCCGGCCTGATTTTGGGCGTGGCGGTCGATCAGGCCTGGCTGGACGGCATCGCCAAGATCCGCGCCTTGCGGCTGATGTGGGCCACGATCACGCGGGCCCTGGGCCGGGAGGCACCGGCCCGGATCGAGGCGCGGTCGTCGCGGCGGATGCTGACGGCGCGCGACCCCTGGTCCAACCCCCTGCGGCTGACGGCGGCGGGATTCGCCGGGGCGGTGGGCGGCGCGGACGCCATGGTTCTGGACGGCTTCACCCGGGCGCAGGGCCTGCCGGACGCCTTCGCCCTGCGGCAGGCCCGCAACGCCCAGCTGGTCCTGATGGAGGAGGCGCATCTGGGGCGGGTGGACGATCCGGCCGCCGGGTCGTGGTTCCTCGATCACCGGACGCGCGAGCTGGCCGAGGCGGGCTGGCGCGAGTTCCAGATGATCGAGGCCGAGGGCGGTCTGGTCGCGGCCCTGCGCCACGACCTGATCCAGCCGCGGGTGGCGCGGGCGCGGGCGCAGGCTGAGGCGGCCCTGGCCGAGGGCACAGCCCAGGTCGTCGGCGTGACCCGGTTCGTCGATCCTGCGCCCCGTGCGACGGCGACCACCCCGGCGAGGGAGTCCGCGATCGCGGGCGGCGGCGACGCCTGCACGCCGCTGACGCCCCATCGCCTCGCGGCCGGTCTCGAGGAGGCGGCATGATGGCCCTGCCCGACTTCTCGACCCTGCCGCTGGATCTGGCCCCGACGGGCCCCGGTCCGCAGCGCACGCCGTGGATGACGCCGGAAGGCGTCCTCGTGCCCCCGGCCCAGGATGTTTCGGCCCTGGAAGGACTGGACTTCATCCACGGCCTGCCGGGGATCGCCCCCTACCATCGCGGACCCTATCCGACGATGTACGCCTCCAACCCCTGGACCATCCGCCAGTATGCGGGCTTCTCCACGGCGGAGGAGTCCAATGCCTTCTACCGGCGCAATCTGGCGGCGGGGCAGAAGGGGCTGTCGATCGCCTTCGATCTGGCCACCCATCGGGGCTATGATTCCGATCACCCCCGCGTCGCCGGCGATGTCGGGATGGCGGGGGTGGCCATCGATTCCATCCTCGACATGCGGACCCTGTTCGACGGCATCCCGCTGGATCAGATGAGCGTGTCGATGACCATGAACGGCGCCGTGCTGCCGATCCTGGCCCTCTATGTCGTCGCGGCCGAAGAGCAGGGCGTTGCACCCGACAAACTCACCGGGACGATCCAGAACGACATCCTCAAGGAGTTCATGGTCCGGAACACCTACATCTATCCGCCAGCGCCGAGCATGCGGATCGTGTCGGACATCTTCGCCTGGACCGCGGCCCATGCGCCGAAGTTCAACTCCATCTCGATCAGCGGCTATCACATGCAGGAGGCCGGGGCCTCGGCCGATCTGGAGCTGGCCTACACCCTGGCCGACGGGATCGAATATCTGAAGGCGGGCGTCGCGGCCGGCATGGACGTGGACGCCTTCGCGCCGCGGCTCAGCTTCTTCTGGGCCGTGGGGATGAACTATTTCATGGAGGTGGCCAAGCTGCGCGCCGGTCGCCTGCTGTGGGCCGAGGCGGTGGCGGCCTTCGGCGCCAAGGATCCGAAATCGCTGGCCCTGCGGGCCCACTGCCAGACCTCCGGCTGGTCGCTGGCGGCCCAGGACGTCTTCACCAATGTGCCGCGCACCATGGTCGAGGCGATGGCGGCCACGGCGGGCGGAACGCAGAGCCTGCACACCAATTCGCTGGACGAGGCCCTGGCCCTGCCGACCGACTTCTCGGCCCGGATCGCGCGCAACACCCAGCTGCTGCTGCAGCTGGAGACGGGCATGACGCGTGTGATCGATCCCTGGGGCGGCAGCTTCTACATCGAGCGCCTGACCCATGATCTGGCGACCCGTGCCCGCGCCCACATGGCCGAGGTCGAGGCCCTCGGCGGCATGGCCCGGGCCATCGAGGCCGGCGTGCCCAAGCTGCGCATCGAGGAGGCGGCGGCCCGCACCCAGGCGCGGATCGACACCGGCCAGCAGACGGT
>CAMCIP010000109.1 GCA_945874855.1 Brevundimonas vancanneytii | reverse complement strand
GGTGGCTCATGACGCAGGTGTAGCCGGCGCGATGGGCCATATCGACGGCATCCAGAGTCTCCGAAAGCGTCCCGATCTGGTTGACCTTGATCAGGATCGAGTTGGCCAGCCCCTCGCCGATGCCGGCGGCCAGCCGGACGGGATTGGTCACGAACAGATCGTCGCCGACCAGCTGGACCCGGTCGCCCAGACGCTCGGTCAGGGCCTTCCAGCCGTCGAAGTCGTCCTCGGCGCAGCCGTCCTCGATCGACACGATCGGGAAGCGTTCGCACAGATCGGCCAGGTAGCCGACCATGCCTTCATGATCCAGGGTCTTGCCCTCGCCGGTCAGGCGGTATTTGCCGTCCTTGAAGAACTCGGTCGAGGCGACGTCGAGGCCGAGGTGGAAGTCCTCGCCGGCCAGATAGCCCGCCGCCTGCCCGGCCTGGGTGATGAACTCCAGCGCCGCCTCGGCCGAGGCCAGATTGGGCGCGAATCCGCCCTCGTCCCCGACGTTGGTGTTGTGGCCGGCAGCCTTCAGCGCCGACTTCAGGGCATGGAAGATCTCCGTGCCCATGCGCAGGGCCTCCGAGAAGCTCTCGGCCCCGGTCGGCAGGATCATGAACTCCTGGATGTCGATCGGATTGTCGGCGTGGGCGCCGCCGTTGATGATGTTCATCATCGGCGTCGGCAGGATGCGGGCCGAGATGCCGCCGACGTAGCGGTGCAGCGGCAGGCCGGCCGAGATCGCACTGGCCTTGGCGCAGGCCAGGCTGACGCCGAGGATGGCATTGGCGCCGAGCCGGCCCTTGTTCTCGGTGCCGTCCAGCTGGATCAGGGCCTCGTCGATCCGGCGCTGGTCCTCGGCGTCCATGCCCGACAGGGCGTCGAAGATCTCGCCGTTGACGGCGTCGACCGCCTTGCCGACGCCCTTGCCGCCCCACAGGTCCTTGATCCCGTCACGAAGCTCGACCGCCTCATGCGCCCCGGTCGAGGCCCCCGACGGCACGGCGGCACGGCCGAAGCTGCCGTCGTCGAGGATCACGTCCACCTCGACCGTCGGATTGCCGCGGGAATCGAGGATCTGGCGGGCGACGATGTCGGCGATGTCGGTCATGGGAGGGTCCGGTGGCTGAGAGGTCGGCGCGGTTTAGCGCAGGCCCCGTGAAATCGCCACCGCCCGGCCACGTCGAGGGGCTGCAATCAGGCCGTCGTGACCCGGACATGAAAACGGCGCGCGGGGCCGCCGCGCGCCGTCAAGCCTTCAGAAGGTCGTGGGAACGACCTAGTCTTCCTTGGGCGTCAGGACCTGGCGGCCGCGATAGGTGCCGGTCTTCAGGTCGATGTGGTGCGAGCGGCGCAGCTCGCCCGTGTCCTTGTCCTCGGTATAGGGATTGGCTCCCAGCGAGTCGTGGGCGCGGCGCATGTTGCGACGCGAGGGCGATACTTTCCGCTTCGGAACGGCCATATCCGTCTCAATCTTCGGTCTGGGGCGCCATCGAGGGGCGCAACGTGGGACGCCGCGGCCTAAATCGGGGGCCGCCGCGCGAGCGGGGGCTTATGCCGGAAGCCGTCTGCCTTTTCAAGCCTGCCGAAGACGCGCCCACGCCTCACGCGACAGGGCATAGTAGAAACTGTCCTTCCACTCCCCGCCGACGTTCCAGGTGTTCTGCGCGAAGCCCGTCCGGACGAAGCCCTGCCGCTCCAGAAGCCGGAGGGAGGCGGCGTTGGCGGGGTCGACGTCGGCGGTGGCCGCGTCGTGGTCCGTGGCCTCGAACAGGCGGTCCAGAACCGCCGCCACGGCCTCGCTGGCCAGACCCCGGCCCCAGACGTCGGGATGCAGGATGTAGCCGATGTCCGGTGGGGCGTAGAAGCCGGCCTTGCCTACGGCCCGCCCCTCGAACTCGACGACGAAGTCCAGGCCGGCGTCGGTGCCCGCGATCATGGCCTCCAGCCAGTCGCGCGTCTCGGCCAGGGTTTCATGAGGCGGGGTGGACCACCAGCGCACGGCCCGTGGGTCGGACAGCACCGCATGGAGGGCCACGAGGTCGTCCGGCGTCGCGGGCCGAAGGGTCAGGCGAGGCGTGCGCAGGATCATGGCCTCCGTTGCCTCTGGCCAGCCGTCGGATCAAGGTCGCAGGTAACGAAATCCGGTGGCATGTCGTAGTGTCGACCGTCGCCCAGCCCGGAGAGCCCGCATGACCCGCCGCTTCGCCCTCGCCGCCGCCCTCGCCCTGATGAGCGCCGGTGTGGCCGCCGTGTCCCTTGCCCGCCCCGCACCGGCCGCATCGACCTATGTGCCCTTTACCCGGGCCGCGTTCGAGCGGGCCCAGGCCGAGGATCGGCGCATCCTCGTCGATGTCTATGCCGCCTGGTGTTCGACCTGTCAGGCCCAGGAAACAGTGCTGGAGCGACTGACGGCGCGGGCCGACAACGCGGACCTCATTGTCTTCCGCGTCGACTTCGACACCCAGACGGAGGAGGTCCGTCGCTTTCGGGCACCGCGACAGAGCACGCTGATCGCCTATCGCGGGACGCGCATGACGGGCATTCTGGTCGCCGACACGCGCGCCTCGGAGATTGCCGCCCTGATCGACACGACCCGGTGAGCGGCGGCGACCTGAACCTGGGTCTGGCCTTCGTCGCCGGCCTGCTGACGGTGCTCTCGCCCTGCGTCCTGCCCCTGCTGCCGGTCGTGTTCACGACGGCGCGCAGCCGCAGCGCCTTCGGCCCGGTCGCTCTGGGGCTGGGGCTGGCGCTCAGCTTCACCCTCGTGGGTCTGGTGGTCGCCGCCCTGAGCTTCACCCTGGGCCTGGATGCAGAGGCCTTCCGCCTGTTCGGCGGCGTCGTCATGATCGGTCTGGGTCTGATCCTCGCCATCCCGCCGCTGCAGACCTGGGTCGCCGGGGCCGGGTCACGCCTGACGTCGGGCAGCCAGGGCGCTCTGGCGCGGTTCGACGGCAGCGGCTGGCCGGCCCAGGGGGCGTTGGGGGTCTTGCTTGGCCTGGTGTGGACTCCCTGTGTCGGGCCGACGTTGGGCGCGGCCATCCTGCTGGCCGCCCAGGGTCGCGACCTCCCGATGGTGGCTGTGACCATGCTGGTGTTCGGCGTCGGTGCCGCCCTGCCGCTCGTCGGTATCGGCCTGGCCTCGCGCCCCCTGTTGAAACGACTGAAGGGCCGGCTCGGCGCGCTGGGACGCTATGGCAAGCTGGCGCTCGGCCTTCTGTTTCTGGTCGTCGGCCTCGGCATCGTGACCGGGCTCGACCGCGAGGTGGAGACCTGGCTGGTCCAGACCTCGCCCGACTGGCTGACGACCCTGACCACGCGCTTCTAGAGCGCCTTCTCCAGCACGACGAAAGCCAGGTCGCTGCGTCGGGGAATGCCGAACCGCGGCTCGGTCGCCGGGAACGGCCGGGTCTCGCCCGTGGGCAGGTAGCCGCGCCGGATGTACCAGTCGATCAGCTCGGACCGCTGCACAATGACCGTCATTTCCATGCGTCGCGCGCCGAACCGGGCAAGGGCCAGCGTCTCCGCCTGCTCAATCAGTCGGCGCCCCAGCCCGCGGGCCTGCAGCGGGGCGGCCACCGTCAACATGCCCAGATAGGCCAGACCTCCGCCCTTGTCCGTGACGTGAACACAACCGACCAGCTCTCCGGCCTGCTCGGCCAGGATGATGACCTGGGCGGGATCGGCCACGCTCTCGGCCAGTACCGCCTCATCGATCCGGGCGGCGTCCAGAAGATCGGCCTCGTGCGTCCAGCCGACCCGCGCGCGATCGCCGCGATAGGCGTGATGGACCAGGGGCTGGAGCGCCGGCACATCGTCCGCTCCGGCTGGACGAAACGTCACGTCATCCATGGACCAGCAGGTCCGCCACCGCCTCGCCGATCGCCAGCGAACTGGTCAGGCCGGGGCTTTCGATCCCGAACAGGGCGACCAGTCCCTCAAGGCCGTGGTCGTCGGCGCCGCGCAGCTGGAAGTCCGGCTGGGGCTCACCCGGCCCGTGCAGCTTGGGCCGGATGCCGGCGTAGTCGGGCACAAGTGCGCCGTCGGGCAGGCCGGGCCAGAAGGCGCGGACATAGCGCGCGAACTCCTCCGCCTTGGCCGGATCGACCGAATAGTCCTCGGTCTCGACATAACTCAGGTCCGGCCCGAACACGGCCTGACCGCCCAGGTCCTTGCGATAGTGGATGCCCAGCGCCCCCGGGATCGGCAGGGGATAGACCAGGGGCTCGAATGGGGCCCGGCCTGTCAGGCGGAAGTAGATGCCCTTGCCGAAGCGGCCGGCCGGGATGCGTGCGGCGGG
Source organism: Brevundimonas vancanneytii (assembly GCA_945874855.1). GTDB lineage: Bacteria > Pseudomonadota > Alphaproteobacteria > Caulobacterales > Caulobacteraceae > Brevundimonas > Brevundimonas vancanneytii_A. The sequence continues at coordinate 3,331 of CAMCIP010000109.1, read as the reverse complement.
AAAGCCCTCGATGCCGGCGGCGACCGTCTGGGCCGACAGGCCCGGCGCGGTCACCAGTTGCGCCGCCGTCACCGTCATGGCCCCGTCGCCACCGACCCGCACGGAGAAACCGCCGCCCGGCAGGGGCGTCGCGCCCTCGAACGGGGCCCCGGTCACGACCGATCCGCCCGCATCCTCGATCTCGCCCTGCAGGGCCAGCATATAGCCGTGGCTGTCCAGCAGGCCGCTCTCGGCCGACCAGAGGCCGCCGACGGTCCGCAGGCCCGGAGCGCGGGCCTCGACGCCCGCCGCGTCCAGGGCGGTCACGCCCTCCACATCGTTGGCCGCCGCCTGGGCCAGAATGCCCTCCAGCCGGTCCATCTGCCCCGCCTCGGAGGCCACGACGACCTTGCCGCATTTGCGGTGGTCGACCTTGCGGCTGTGCAGATAGGCATAGAGGGCGCGCCGCCCCGCCACGCACAGCCGCGCCTTCAGCGATCCGGTCGGATAGTAGAGCCCGGCGTGGATGACCTCGGAGTTGCGGCTCGAGACCCCCTGGCCGATATGCCCCTCCTTCTCGAGCACCAGCACGGACCGGCCGCGCGAGGCCAGCGCCCGCCCGCAGGCCAGGCCGACCGCGCCCGCACCCACCACGATCGCGTCGAAGTCGAAGTCGCCCGCCGCCATACCCTCAGCCCTTGCCGTAGAGCTCCGCGGCGCGCGCCTCGAACCGGCGGATCAAGGATCCCACCGCCCGGTCGAAATTCGCCTGGAGCATGGCGTCCAGAAGCGGGGAGCGGAAGGCGAAGTCAATCAGGAATTCCAGCCGCGTTCCTTCCGGAACCGCGTGAAAATCCCAGACATTCCTCAGATGGCGGAAGGGTCCGCGGATCAGCCCGACCTCCACCCGCGGCGCGGCGCGGTCGTGCCGCACCCAGGTGGAGAAGCGTTCCTTCAGAAAGGAAAAGCCCACCGAGGCCTCGGCGTCCACCAGGCTGACGTCCGCCGTCTCTTCGCGCGGGTTCCACGTCCGCATCCCCGTGACCCAGGGCAAAAAGTCCGGATAGGCCCGCACGTCCGCCACCAGCGCCGCCAACTGAGCGGGCGTATAGGGCAAGGTTCGGGTGACGCGGTGGACGGCCAAGCGGGCTACCTGATCGCCGAGGAGATCATGAAGGGGATGAAGCTGGCGAGGGGCGCGAGCTGCAGGATCGCTGCACCGATCGCCAGCCCCGCCAGTCGCCGACGCCCCGCGACTGCGGACAGGGCAAGCAGAATGCCGCACAACCCCACGAGACCTGCAGTCGCAACAAGGTTGCCGATGCCGTCCTTTGCGTGATTGACGGCCCAGCCCACCACGACGGCCAGTATGAGGTTCGGCCCGAACGCTGCGAGGGCGAGCCCGAACCCCCACGCCGGTATGGTCGACCCGGTCCGGATCACCGCCGGTTTTGCTCCTCGCGCGCCGCCTTCAGCCGGGCGAAGTCCTCCCCGGCGTGGTGCGAGCTGCGGGTCAGGGGCGAGGACGAGACCATCAGGAAGCCCTTGGCCCGGGCGATGGCCTCATAGGCCTTGAACTCGTCGGGCGTCACGAACCGGTCGATGGCGGCGTGTTTGCGGGTGGGCTGCAGGTACTGGCCGATGGTGATGAAGTCGACGCTGGCCGACCGCATGTCGTCCATCACCTGCATGACCTCCTCCTTGGTCTCGCCCAGGCCGACCATCAGGCCGGACTTGGTGAACTGGTTGGGGTCGCGCTCCTTGACCTGCTGCAGCAGGCGCAGGCTGTGGAAGTAGCGGGCACCGGGCCGGATCTTCAGATAGAGCCGCGGGACGGTCTCGAGGTTGTGGTTGAAGACGTCGGGCCGGGCGTCGATCATGACCTCGGCCGCCCCGTCCTTGCGCAGGAAGTCGGGCGTCAGGATCTCGACAGTCGTGTCCGGGGCCTGCAGGCGGATCTGGCGCACCGTCTCGGCGAAATGGGCGGCGCCGCCGTCGGCCACGTCGTCGCGGTCGACCGAGGTGATCACCACATGGTTCAGGCCCAGCTGCGCCACCGCCAGCCCGACCTTGGCGGGCTCCTCGGGGTCCAGCGGGTCCGGCAGGCCGGTCTTGACGTTGCAGAAGGCGCAGGCCCGCGTGCAGGTGTCGCCCATGATCATCAGGGTGGCGTGCTTCTGGCTCCAGCACTCGCCGATGTTCGGGCAGGCCGCCTCCTCGCAGACGGTGACCAGCCCCTTGTCCTTCACGATCGCCTTGGTCGCATTGTACTGGCCCGAGCCGGGCGCCTTGACGCGCAGCCAGTCGGGCTTGCGCAGCACCGCCGTCTCGGGCCGGTTCTGCTTCTCGGGGTGCCGCAGCGCCGCGGGCGACTTCGTCAGGGCGTCGATCAGGGTGACCATGTCGGCTATGTCGTTCGTCGCGCCCGCGAAGGCAAGCCGGATGCGCGTGGAGCCCGACCGATGGCCGATCCCCTGATCACGCCTGCTGCACTCGCCGCACGACTGGGCGATGCGCGACTGCGACTCGTGGACGCGACCTGGCATCTGGACGGCACGGATCCCCGGCCGGGATTTGAGGCCGCGCGCCTGCCGGGCGCCGTCTTCTTTGATGTGGACGCGATCGCCGACCTCGCCTCGCCCCTGCCGCACATGCTGCCCGGGCCGGAGGCCTTTGCCGCGGCCGTGGGCGCACTCGGGATCGGCTCCGGAGACGAGGTCGTCGTCTATGACCAGGTCGGCGTCCGGTCGGCGCCCCGGGTCTGGTGGACCTTCCGCACCTTCGGCCATGACCGTGTGCGGGTGCTCGACGGAGGGCTGCCCGGCTGGCGCACCGCCGGCCTGCCTCTCGAGGCCGGCAGCGGCCCGCGGCCCATACACGCAGACTTCAAGGCGCGGGTCCGGCCCGACCTGGTGCGGGCGGCGGCGCAGATCCTGCCGGACCTGGCTTGTGGCCGTGCCCTCGTCGACGCGCGGTCAGCCGAGCGGTTCCTTGGCCGCGCACCCGAGCCCCGCGCCGGCCTGCGCGGCGGCCATGTGCCGGGGGCGCGCAACCTGCCCTTCGCCGAACTGATCGCCGCCGACGGCACGTTGAAGCCGGCCCCGGAGCTGCGCGCGGCGTTCGTGGCCGCAGGCGTCCCGGTTGACCGGCCCTTCACGGCAAGCTGCGGCTCGGGTCTGACCGCCGCGATCCTCGCCCTGGCTGCAGCCCGGCTGGGCCAGGGCGAAGTCGCCGTCTACGACGGCTCCTGGGCCGAGTGGGGCGCCCGCGACGATCTGCCCGTCGCCGTCGACTGAGCGCTCCGGGCCCAGCCCATCTTCTCAACCGGGCCGCACCCGCCTAGTTTGCCCCA
>CAMCIP010000108.1 GCA_945874855.1 Brevundimonas vancanneytii | reverse complement strand
GGACAGGCCTCGCGGATCGTCACCGCGGCCGAGGCCGTCGAGATGGCCCGCAGCACCTACACTCCGGCCGACGTCCAGTTCATGCAGCATATGATCGTGCACCACGCCCAGGCGGTGGAGATGGTCAAGCTGCTGGAAACGCGCGGGTCTTCGCCCGCCGTGAAGGCTCTGGGACGGCGCATCTCCCTGAGTCAGGCGGCGGAGATGGAGCTGATGACCGGATGGCTGACCGCCCGGGGGCAGCCGCTGACCGCGCCCGATCTGCACGCGGGCCATGCCGGCCACGCGGCACCCGCCGCTGCCGACCCCCATGCCGGACATGGTGGCCATGGTGGCCACGCCGGACACGCCGCGCCTTCGCCGGAGGACACCCCGGTGATGCCCGGCATGCTGTCGCCGCGCCAGATGCGCGAACTGGCCGCCGCCGAGGGGCCGGAGTTCGATCGCCTGTTCCTGGCCGGCATGATCCAGCATCACCAGGGCGCGCTCGACATGGTCGAATCCCTGATGGAGACGCCGAACGCCGCTCAGGACACGATGCTGTCCGAGTTCACCGGCTCGGTCGTGGCCGACCAGTCTGCCGAAATCATCCGCATGCAAAACCTTCTTTCCGACCTCTGACCCAAAGGAGCGGCTATGTTCGTTCGCAAGACCCTGCTTTCCTCCGTCGCCGCCCTCGCCATGCTGGGCTGTGCCGCTGCGGCCCAGGCCCAGGCGGGCCCGACGCTCCAGACCATCGGTGCCGACGTGCGCACCACCCTGTCGCCCGGCATTTTCGACGCCGGCACCGCGATCTCGGGCATGGCGCTGGAGCACGCCGTGCCGCCGCCGCCGGGCTTCTTCGATCCGGAGATGATCTTCACCCCGCCGACCACCCAGGCCGAGGCCCAGGCCCTGTCGGCACGGATGCAGGCCAGCCCCAACACCTTCAGCGTCCTGGCCATGTCCAACACCGACATGGCCTGGTCGAACGGCAAGCTTTTCGTCGGCAACTTCAACGGCTTCAACGCCTATGACGTGTCGGGCGGCGCGCCGAAGCTGATCCTGTCAGTGGTCTGTCCGGGCGGGCAGGGGGATCTGTCGATCCATGGGAACCTGCTGTTCATGTCGGTCGAGGAAAACCGCGGCCGCGTGGATTGCGGCACCAGCGGTGCCGGTGGAGCGGTGAACGCCGAGCGCTTCCGCGGCGTGCGCATCTTCGACGTCAGCGACCTGAGCGCCCCGCGCCAGGTGGCGGCGGTCCAGACCTGCCGCGGCTCGCACACCCATACCCTGGTGCCGCACCCGACCGACGCCAATGTCCTGTACGTCTACAACTCCGGGACCTCGGGGGTGCGCGGCACCGGCGAGCTGTCGATCTGCTCCGGCGGAGAGCCCGGCCGCAACCCCGACACGGCCCTGTATTCCATCGACGTGATCAAGGTTGAACTGGACCGTCCGCAGGACGCTGCCATCGTCAACCGTCCGCGCATCTTTGCGGATCCCGAGACGGGTGCCGTCAACGGCCTGTGGACCGGTGGTCGCATCGGCGTGTCCAGCCAGGAGACGGCCCAGACCAACCAGTGCCACGACATCACGGTCTTCCCGGAGATCAGGCGTGCCGCCGGCGCCTGCAGCGGCAACGGCATCCTGCTGGACATCACCGACCCCCAGAACCCGACCCGGATCTCCGACATCTTCGATCCGGACATGGCCTACTGGCACTCGGCCACCTTCGACAACACGGGCGACAAGATCGTCTTCACCGACGAGTGGAGCGGCGGCATCGGCGCGCGCTGCACGGCGGATTCACCGGCCAACTGGGGCGCCAACCTGATCGCCATGGTCGGCGGCGACGGCAAGATGCGCGGCCGCAGCTTCCACAAGCTGCCGGTGGCCCAGGGGGCCAACGAGAACTGCGTGGCCCACAACGGCAACCTGATCCCCGTGCCCGGGCGCGATCTGATGATCCAGGCCTGGTACCAGGGCGGGCTGTCGATCATGGACTTCACCGACCCTGCCGCGCCGGTCGAGATCGCCTATTTCGACCGCGGTCCGCTGGGCGAGAAGCTGATGGTCGGCGGGTCGTGGTCGGCCTACTGGTTCAACGGCCGGATCTATTCCAGCGAGATCGCCCGCGGTCTGGACGTGCTGCGTCTGGTGCCCAGCGACAAGCTGTCGGCGGCCGAGATCGCGGCGGCCGAGGCGGTGCGGGGCGATGAGATCAATCCGCAGACCCAGACCCGCATCACCTGGGCCGACACGCCCGACGTGGCCCGGTCCTATCTGGACCAGCTGACGCGCGCGGGCGGTTTCGACGCCGCCCTGGCCGCCGACGCCGGCGCGGTGATCGACGCCTGGCGGGCGGGGAACCCGGACGCCACAGCCGCCGCAGCGGTGGGCGCGCGTCTGACCGAGGCGGCCGGCGTTCGGGGCATCAATCCCGTGTCGGCCCGGCGCATGAGGGCTCTGGCCGAGGTGTTCTCGCGTCTGGGCGCCTGAACAGCGACGAGAGGGGGCGGCCGCGGGATCAGATCCTGCGGCCGTTTCTTCATCGGCCATTTATCGCCTAAGACATATTATGCGAAATCAAATATGGGCTCACAGGCACACTGAGCCGGTCCAACCGTCAAAGGCGACCTCAACCCCTCTGGGCAGGACTGCAGCCAGTGCCTTGTAATCCATATCAAGATGCAGGTTCGTCAGCACCGCACGCTCGACTCCGGCCGCGGCAATCCAGTTCAGGGTCCGGTCCAGATGCGCGTGGGTCGGATGCGGCGTCCAGCGCAGCGCGTCGACGATCCAGAGCCGACTGCCGCGAATGGCTTCCAGCCCTGCCGGGTCCATCTCATCGACGTCGCTGGAATAGCTCAGCCCCCCAAGCCGGTATCCGACAGACCGGATCGGCCCGTGGCCCTGATCGAACGTCGTGACCGGAACCGGCCCGCCGGGACCGGCAACGGACCACGATGTGCCGTGCGCCGGCAGGTCATGGGCCTGCACGATCGGCGGATAGCCCTGCTGGGCGCTGTCGAAGATATAGCCGAACCGGCTCGTAAGCGCCGTGCGCGTCTGGGCATCCATCCAGGCCGGGATCCGGCGCCGGGCCCGGATCGCAAACACTCTCAGGTCGTCGATGCCGTGGGTCTGATCGGCGTGATCATGGGTGTAGAGCACGGCGTCGACGTGGGTCACGCCGGCCGCCAGCGCCTGCTGGCGCAGGTCGGGCGACGTGTCGATCAGGATCGAGGTCACGCCGTCCGGGCCGCGGCGCCGCACCAGCAGCGAGCAACGCGAGCGGCGGTTGCGCGGCTCGGCGGGGTCGCAGACTCCCCAGTCGCCGTCTCCCCGCGGCACCCCGCCCGACGACCCGCAGCCGAGGATGACGACTTCCAGCGCGCCGGTCATGCGGCCGGCCCACCCGCTTCGGGTGGACGGGGAATCCGGTCGAACAGGGCGAAGAAGGCCTCCGTCGTGCGCGTCTCCGCCTCCTCCCGGTTCCAGCCGCGAACCTCGGCCAGGGCGTCCAGCACATGGCCGACGAAGGCCGGCTCATTGCGACGCCCGCGGTGGGGCACGGGAGCCAGATAGGGGCAGTCGGTCTCGACGAGGATCCGGTCCTCCGGCATGGCGCGGATCCGGTCGCGGACGTCCTCCGCCGCCTTGAAGGTGGCGATGCCGGAGACGGAGAACCAGGCACCCAATTCTGCTGCCTTTTCGGCTAGTTCCGGGCCACTGGTGTAGCAGTGCATCAGAAAACGGAACGGTCCGTCGGCCGTCTCCTCTTCCAGCACACGCATCATGACCTCATCAGCCTCGCGCGTATGGACAACCAGGGGCAGGCCCGTGGCCCGGGCGGCGGCCACATGATGGCGAAACACCGCCTCCTGTACGTCGCGAGGGCTGAGATCATAGTGAAAGTCGAGGCCACACTCCCCTATTCCCACGATCTTTTTTCGCTTCGAAAGGTCGATCAGGCGGGCGGCGGTCAGGTCGACATAGTGGCGCGCCTCATGCGGATGGACGCCGACGGTGCACCAGATGTCCTCATGGGCCATGGCCAGCCCGTGGGTCGCCTCGAAGGTCGACAGCCGGTCGGAGATCTCGACCATCAGGCCCACCCCGGCGGCCCGGGCCCGGGCGATCACCGTGTCGCGGTCGGCATCGAACTGGGGCGCGTGCAGATTGACGTGGCTGTCGATCAGCATGCGCGGGCCTTGGTGCGTTCCAGGTCGTTCAACGCCGAGGCCAGCACCTCACCCCGGTCCAGATTCAGCCCCGCCGCCCGGTCCGGCCAGTCGTTCAGGCGTGACCACAGATCGGCCCAGGCCGGTGCGCCGGTCCCCCCGGCCAGGGCCCGGTCGCGCACGGCGCCGGCCAGATGGGTCATGACGGCCTCGAATCGCGCCGGCGCTTCGGGACCCCGCAGCGAGGTCTGGACGGCCAGCCGCTCCGAGCGGTCCAGCGGCCCCGGAGCCTCAACCCAGCGGCGGGTCAGGGTGTCGGTGGCCCGGGCCTCCTCGCCGACGGCAGCAAGGGCGGCCCCGGGCGACCCGCCGGCCGAGGCCGCGACGGCGGCGGCCGAAGCCGCATCCAGACCGGCCTGCTCGCGCAGCAGACCGGCGACCGCCGCCTCGCTCCAGGGCCGGAAGGTCAGGCGGCGACAGCGCGACCGCAGGGTGGAGATCAACCGCCCCGGCGCATGGCAGACCAGCAGCAGCACGCCGCTGGGCGGCGGCTCCTCAAGCGTCTTCAGAATCGCATTGGCGGCGTTGGCGTTCAGGTCGTCAGCGGCGTCGATGATGGCCACCCGCCGGCCGGCGCGGGCCGGGCTCTTGGAGAAGAATTCCGGCAGATCGCGTGCCTGATCCACGGAGATGCTGCGTTTGGTGCGTCCGCCCTCGACCATCCGCTCCAGCGACAGCAGGTCCGGGTGGGACTGGGCCGAGACCAGCCGGCTGACCGGATCGTCCGGCCGGGCCCCCAGAGGCCCTCGCGACGGATCGGGCGCGGCCCCCAGCAGGCGGCGCGCCGCGCGGTGGGCGAAGGTCGCCTTGCCCCGGCCCTCCGGCCCGCACAGCAGCCAGGCGTGATGCAGGCGCTCGCGCGACAGGGCGTCGAGAAAGGCGATCTCGGCCTCCACATCGGGCACCAGGTCGAACCGGTCGCGGGGGTGGTCGCTCACAGCCGCCCCTCTACCGCCGCCCAGACCCGGGCCGCCACGGTGTCGAGGTCGGCGTCGGCGTCAATCGTCACGCAACGGTCGGGATGATCGGCCGCGATGCGGGCGAAGCCGTCGCGCAGGCGTCCGTGAAAGGCCAGGCCCTTGCCCTCGAAGCGCGACTCCCCTTCCCCGCGCGCCAGGGCGCGAGCCAGCCCCCGTTCTGCGGGCAGGTCGAAGACCAGGGTCAGATCCGGTTGATCGGGGCCCACCACAGCCGCGTCGAGAGCCTCGACAAAGGCCGGGTCCACGCCGCCGGCCGCCGCCTGATAGGCGCGGGTCGAATCGGCAAAGCGGTCACAGACCACCCATTTTCCGGCCTCCAACGCCGGGCGGATGACGCGGTTCAGATGGTCGTCGCGGGCGGCGAACATCAGCAGGGCCTCCGTCAGGGGCGACCAGTCCCCTGCCGCGCCGGACACCACCAAGGCCCGGATCCGCTCGGCGCCGTCCGACCCGCCCGGCTCGCGCGTCAGCACCACCTCGTGACCCCGCGCCTGCAGCCGCTCGGCCAGCCTTCGGGCCTGGGTGGACTTGCCCGCCCCCTCCCCGCCCTCGAATGTGATGAACCGTCCGCGCGACACGACGGACATGATGGCGGGCCGGATCGACGCGGCCAAGCGCCGATTGCCTCAGAAGGTCGAAATGTCCCGGCCCGCCCCGGCGACGCGCGCCATGATCTCAAAGCCCCCGTCCGCCGCTGCCCGCTGTTGCGAGAGGCGTGGCGCCCGACCGAGATAGCGGACGCGGACCCGCCCTACGCCGCGCTCCAGCAGGCCCAGCTCCCGGGCCGCCGCCCGCGAGAGGTCGATGATGCGGGCGTCGACGAAGGGCCCGCGGTCGTTGACCCGCAGCACGACTGTGCGGCCGTTCTCCAGATTGGTCACCTCGACCAGTCCCGGCAGGGGCAGGGTCTTGTGCGCCGCGGTCATGGCATTCATGTCGAACCGTTCCCCCGTGGCGGTCGGCCGGCCATGGAACTGGTCGCCATACCAGGAGGCCAGACCGACCTCCTCATAGCGGGGGTCATCGACCGGATGATACCAGCGGCCGCGGATCTGGTAGGGCCGCATGGTCCCGCTGACGATCGGCGCAGGGTCCCGGACCACCGGGGCGGACGGCCCGCGCGCATAGCCGAAGCCGACCATCGCGCAGCCGCCAGCACCCAGCGTCAGGGCAACGACAACCGTGGTCCGGAACAGCCGAAGGAACATACCGCGCAGGCTTGCACGCAACGCCTTGGCGTGTGGTTAACACGGGGTGCGCTTGATCCCCTGGCGGACAGGGTGGGATTCGAACCCACGGTGGGCTTGCACCCACGGCGGTTTTCAAGACCGCTGCCTTAAACCACTCGGCCACCTGTCCCGTCGCCGGCCCGGCCGGTGGGTCGGCGCGGTCTAGCACACTCTGGCCGGCCCGCCAGAGGCCCGGCAGTTGATGCTTTCCGGCGGGATGGACACAGGCTAGGACGGGTCGGAGCGCACCCGGCGATTTTCGGGACCTGCGCACAGGCCTGCAGGCGGGCACCGATGCGAGACGAGGTCAAACAGGAAGAGCCCGCCCCATCCGGAAAGCGGGACCGGCGCTTCGGCGCGCCGCGCGGGGCCTGGTATCCCGTCGACCGGGTCCGGCCGGTGCCGACCCTGCGGACGGCCGGGCTGCATGGCGAGACCCTGACCTTTCAGGTCGATCGCGCCGGCAATCCCGGCAGCGTCGACGACAGCGGCGACTGGCGCCTGCTGACGCGGTTCGGCCTGATCTGGGCCCGTCCGATGGACGGTGATCCCGACCTGCCCCAGTTGCCGCCTGCACCTCCGGACACCCTCGGCTCGATCGCCTATTCCGAGGTGCCCGCGGATGCGGACTATGACCAGGCGGTTCTGGGGCTGGTCGATCCGGCCCATGTGCCGATGATCCATCGGTCCTGGTGGTGGCGGTCGGACCGGCGCCGCGACAAGACCAAGGCCTATGCCCCCTCCCCCTTCGGCTTCACCGCCATGGCGGCCGACGACTTCGCCTCCACCGCCGTCTACGACCTGGTCAAACAGGACCGTCGGGTGACCATCGAGTTCCGCCTGCCGTCGATCCGGCTGGAACGGGTCACGGCCCGGGGCTTCGAGCTGATCAACCTGACCACCATCACGCCGGTGCGCGAGGGGCATGTGGTTCTGCGCAACCTGATCCTGTGTTCGGACCGGCGCGCGGCCCTGCTCAAGCCCTTCCTGTCGGCGACCGGCCGGGTCTTCCTGCGCCAGGACGTGGGCATACTGCAGCGGCTGGAGGGGCGTTCGCCGCACGTGCCGCTGGTGTTCGTCGGCGACCCTGACAAGCCCTCGGCCTTCTACTTCGCCGCCAAGGCCGCCCTGGCGCGCGCCGAGCGCGAGGGCAGTGCCTATGTCAATCCTGTGGAGCCCCAGACCCTG
>CAMCIP010000107.1 GCA_945874855.1 Brevundimonas vancanneytii | reverse complement strand
GCCACCCTCGGCGTCGCCGCCTGGCTGACGGCCCTCTTTGACCCCGGCCAGGCCGGCTACCAGTTCGTCGAGCGCAGCGCCTGGTTCCGCGCGGCCGAGTATCACCTCGGCGTCGACGGGGTCTCGATCCTGTTCGTGCTGCTCACCGCCTTCCTGATGCCGATCTGCATCCTGGCCAGCTGGACCACGATCAAGGACCGCGTCGTCGACTATATGATCGCCTTCCTGGTGCTGGAGACCCTGGTCATCGGCGTGTTCACAGCGCTGGACCTGTTTCTTTTCTATATCTTCTTCGAAGGCACCCTGGTGCCGATGTTCATCATCATCGGGGTCTGGGGCGGTCAGAACCGGATCTATGCGGCCTACAAATTCTTCCTCTACACCCTGCTGGGGTCGGTGCTGATGCTGCTGGCCATGCTGTGGATGGCCTTCGAGACCGGCTCAACCAGCATTCCGCAACTCAAGGAATACGCCTTCGCGCCTGAGGCCCAGACCCTGCTGTGGCTGGCCTTCTTCGCCTCCTTCGCGGTCAAGATGCCGATGTGGCCGGTGCACACCTGGCTGCCCGATGCCCACGTGCAGGCGCCGACGGCGGGCTCGGTCATCCTCGCCGGCATCCTGCTGAAGCTGGGCGGCTACGGCTTCATCCTGTTCAACCTGCCCATGTTCCCCCTGGCGTCGCAGCAGTTCGCGCCGATGGTCTTCGCCCTGTCGGTGATCGCGATCGTCTACACCTCCCTGGTCGCCTTCCGGCAGACCGACATCAAGAAGCTGATCGCCTATTCCTCGGTGGCCCACATGGGCTTCGTCACCATGGGAATCTTCGCCGGCAATGAGCAGGGTGTGCAGGGCGCGGTGTTCCAGATGCTGAGCCACGGCCTCATCTCCGGTGCCCTCTTCCTCTGCGTCGGCGTCGTCTACGACCGGATGCACACCCGCGAGATCGCCTTCTACGGCGGTCTGACCTCGAGGATGCCGTGGTTCGCCGCCATCTTCCTGCTCTTCACCATGGCCAACGTCGGCCTTCCGGGAACCTCGGGCTTCATCGGCGAGATTCTGACCATGACGGCGGTCTATGAGGTCTCGACCTGGGCGGCTCTTGTTGCGGCCTCGGGCGTGATCTTCTCGGCGGTCTATGCCCTGACGCTGTACCGCAATGTCATGTTCGGCGAGATCACCAATCCGAAGCTGATGACCATCACCGACGTGGATCGCCGCGAGCTTCTGATCTTCGTGCCGCTGATCGTCGGCACCCTTTGGCTGGGCATCTATCCCGCCGCCGTGCTGGACCTGACCGCCGCCTCCGTCGAGGGCGTGACCAGCGCCTATCGCGCCGCGATCGGGGGCTGACCTCTCATGACCGACCTGCTTTCTGCCCTCAACATCGCCGCCTCCGAACTGACCCTGGCCGTCGGCGGCATGGCCCTGCTGCTGCTGGGCGCCTTCATTGGCGACAGGTCGGCGCGGCTGATCTCCATCCTGTCCGTCGCCCTGCTGATCGGGGCGGCGGCCGTGGCGGCCCATGCGCCGCTGGGACAGGCCTTCAACGGGGCCTATGTCTCCGACTCCCTGGCCGTCTATGCCAAGGTGGCCATCTACCTGGCCTCGGCCGTGGCCGTCGTGCTGGGCGGGGGCTGGATGCAACGGACCCGCATCGCCCGGTTCGAATTCCCGATCCTGATCGTGCTGGCCTCGGTCGGCATGGGGATGATGGCCTCGTCCGGCGATCTGATCAGCCTCTACGTCGGCATCGAGCTGCATTCGCTGGCACTCTATGTCCTGGCCGCCTTCCACCGCGACGACCTGAAGGCGTCGGAGGCGGGGCTGAAGTACTTCGTCCTCGGGGCCCTGTCGTCGGGCCTTCTGCTCTACGGGGCCAGCCTGGTCTACGGCTTCACCGGCTCCATGCGGTTCGAGGACATAGCGGCCGTGGCCTCCGCCGACCCCGGTCCGGGCCTGATCTTCGGCCTCGTCTTCCTGATTTGCGGCCTCGCCTTCAAGGTCTCCGCTGCGCCTTTCCACATGTGGACCCCGGACGTCTATGAGGGCGCGCCGACGCCGGTTGTGGCCCTGTTCGCCACCGCGCCCAAGCTGGCGGCCATGGTCCTGATCGCCCGCGCCCTCGATGAGGGCTTCGGCGGCATCCATGACCAGTGGGCCCAGGTCCTGGTGCTGATCTCGCTGATGTCCTTTGCCGTCGGGGCCTTCGGCGGCCTGGCGCAGCAGAACCTGCAGCGCCTGCTGGCCTATTCCTCGATCGCAAACATTGGCTACGCCCTGCTGGGCATCACCGCGGGCACCGAGGCGGGCGTCCAGGCCATGCTGATGTTCATGACGCTGTACGTCATCGACCAGTTTGGCTTCTTCGCCATCCTGCTGTCCCTGTCCCGCGGCGGCCGGCCGATCCGCACCATCGCCGACCTGGCGGGGCTGAAGCGCGACAAGCCGCTGACGGCCATCGCCCTGACGGTCCTCTGCCTTTCGGTTCTCGGCATGCCGCCCTTCTCGGGTTTCTGGGGCAAATACTATGTCTTCGGCGCGGCGGCTGAGGCAGGCTACTGGCAGGTGGCGGCCGCGGGTCTGGTCGCCTCGGTTGTGGCTGCCTTCTACTATCTGCGCATCATCAAGCTGATGTGGTTCGATCCTCCCCTGGAAGGAGCGGTCGAGGCCGATCCCGCGCCAATGGAAGCGCGCACCATCGCCCTCGCGTCGGCCGCCTTCGCCTTCCCCCTGGTGATCATCGGTCTGACCTGGCTCGAGCCCTTGACCCGGATAGCCGCCGGGGGCTTCGGCACGACCGGATGACGGGCAGAGCTGTCGAGGTCGTCCGGCTGGACGTCGTCGACTCCACCAATGCCGAGGCGCGGCGCAGAGCCGAGGCCGGGGCGTCAGGCCCTCTCTGGATCACGGCGCGTCGTCAGACCGCCGGTCGCGGTCGCCGCGGGCGGGCCTGGTCCAGCGAACCGGGCAATCTGGCCGCCACCCTGCTGACCCATACCGCCCGCCCGCCCGCTGAGGCCGCCCACTCCACCTTCGTCGCGGCCCTGGCGGTGCATGAGCTGATCTCCGCCTTCGTCGATCCGGCCCTCGTGCGGATCAAATGGCCCAATGACGTGCTGCTGGCGGGGCACAAGGCCTCGGGTATTCTGGTCGAATCCGGAGTCCAGGCGCCGGGCGGCCTGTGGCTGGCGGTCGGCATTGGCGTCAACCTGGTCCAGGCACCAGAGGATGTGGAGCGCCCGGCCACCGCGGTCGCGCGTCATCTCCGGTCCGACCTGGCGCGCGCGCCCGATCCCGACGTCGCGCTGGACCTGCTGATCCAGACCTTCTCGGCCTGGCAGGACCGCTGGGACCAGCTGGGTTTCGCCGCACTCCGCGACGCCTGGACGACTCGGGCCCAGGGCCTCGGCGGCCCGGCCGTCGCCCGCCTGGCGCACGAGACCGTCGAGGGCGTGGCCGAGGGGCTAGCCGACGACGGGGCTTTGCGATTGCGCTTGCCCGACGGGTCGCTGCGGCTGATATCCGCCGGCGACGTGGCCTTCGGCCCCTTGAACACGGAAGGGCACGCCTGATGCTCCTGGCGATCGAGCAAGGCAACACAAACACCCTGTTCGCTGTTCACGACGGCGCAGACTGGATCGCCCAGTGGCGCACGGCGACGGAAAGCACGCGCACCGCCGACGAATATGCCGTCTGGCTGGCCCAGCTTCTGTCCATGCGTGGCCTGGACCTCGGCCGGCTTGATGCCTGCATGATCTCCAGTGTCGTGCCGCAGTCGCTGTTCAACCTGCGAAACCTCGCGCGGCGCTATCTCTCGGTCGAGCCCATGGTGATCGGCGAGAACGTCGATCTGGGCATCCCCGTGCGCATCCTGAAGCCGTCCGAGGCTGGCGCGGACCGGCTGGTCAATGCCGTGGGTGCCCACCTGAGGTATCCTGGCGACCTGATCGTGATCGACAGCGGCACCGCCACGACCTTCGACGTCGTGGCCGCCGACGGCGCCTTTGAGGGCGGCGTCATCTCGCCCGGCATCAACCTCAGCCTGCAGGCCCTGCACGAGGCGGCCGCCATGCTGCCCCGCATCGCCATCCAGAAGCCCGAACGGGTGATCGGCAAGGACACGGTGTCGAACATGCAGTCCGGCGTCTTCTGGGGCTATGTCGCCCTGATCGAAGGGCTGGTCTCACGCATCAAGGCAGAGTGGGGGGCACCCATGACCGTCATCGGCACCGGAGGCGTGGCCAGCCTGTTCGAAGGGGCCACGACCGCCATCGATCATTTCGATCCTGATCTCACCCTGCGCGGCCTGCTCGAAATCCGGCGTCGCAACACCCATATGGGCGCATGAGCAAAACCACAGAGAACGAACTCGTCTTCCTGCCACTGGGCGGGTCCAACGAGATCGGCATGAACCTGAACGCCTACGGCTTCGGCCCGGCCGACGACCGCCAGTGGATCGTGGTCGACGTCGGCGTCACCTTTGGCGACCCGTCGACCCCCGGGGTGGACGTCATCGTGCCGGACCCGTCCTTCCTCGAAGGCGAGCGCATTCTGGGCATCGTCCTGACCCATGCGCATGAGGACCACATCGGGGCCCTCGGCTGGCTGTGGCCGCGCCTGAAGGCCCCGCTTTACGCCACGCCCTTCACCGCCTTCCTGATCCGGGAGAAGCTGCGCGACGCCGGTATTCTGGATCGCGTGGCCCTGCATGAGGTGCCGCTGGGCGGGACCATCGACCTGGGCCCGTTCCACGTTGAGATGGTGACCATCACCCATTCGATCGCCGAGCCCAATGGCCTGGCCATCAAGACGCCGTTGGGTACGGTCCTGCACACCGGCGACTGGAAGCTGGACAACGACCCGGTCGTCGGCGAGCGGACGGACATCGACACGATCAAACGCCTCGGCAACGAGGGCGTCCTCGCCATGGTCTGCGATTCCACCAATGTCTTCGTCGACGGTGTTGCGGGGTCCGAAGGCGACGTCCGCGAGGCGCTGGCCGAACTGATCTCGGGCTTGACCGGGCGGGTCGCCGTCGGCTGTTTCGCGTCCAATGTGGCGCGCATGGACAGCGTCATCCACGCGGCGGAGAAGGCCGGTCGGCGCGTCGCCCTGGCCGGCCGCTCGATGCATCGCATCACGGCCGCGGCCAGGTCGGTCGGCATGCTGTCCGACATCAAGCCCTTCCTGTCCGAGGAGGAGGCGAAGGTCTGGCCGGCCGATCAACTGTTGTACCTGTGCACAGGCAGCCAGGGCGAAAGCCGGGCTGCCCTCTCGCGCGTGGCCGAGGGCTCGCACCCCTTCATCAAGCTGGGTCGCGGCGACCACTGCATCTTCTCGTCCAGGGTCATTCCGGGCAATGAGCTGGCCATCGGCCGGCTGCAGGACGCCATGGCCGAGCGGGGCGTGCGCCTCTACACCGAGAAGGACCATCCGGGCATCCACGTCTCCGGCCACCCCTGCCGCGATGAGCTGAAGCAGATGTACCAGTGGGTGCGGCCGCGGATCGCCGTGCCGACCCACGGTATGCGCCGCCACATTGCCGAACATGCCCTGCTGGCTACGGACATGCAGGTCCCCGAGACGGTGACGCCCCGCAACGGCGACATGGTCCGCCTCGCCCCCGGGCCGGCGACCATCATCGACGAGGTGCCCTCCGGCCGGCTGTTCGTCGACGGCGGCATGCTGGTGGAGGAGGCGGGCGAGGCCCTGCGCGAGCGCCGCCACGCCGCCTCCAACGGCGTGTTGATCGTCAGCTTCGCCCTCGACAAGCGCGGCAAGATCGTCAGCGACATCGACGTCCGCGGGCTCGGCCTGCCCGGCGACGAGGACAAGCCGCTGGGCGACATCCTCGACGACCTGGCCGAGCGCGTCGAGAGCGCCGTCCGCAAGCTGAAGGGCGAGGCGCTGGAGGACGAAATGGTCATCGAACAGGCCGTGGCGCGTGTGCTGAAGAAGGCCAGCCAGGGTATCTGGGACCGCCGCCCCATCGTCGAGACGATCGTTCTGAGGCTGTAAATGGCCAGCGGGCGGTTGAAGGATAAGGTAGCCGTCGTCACCGGCGCAGCACGCGGAATCGGCGCCGCCGTCGCACGGGCCTTCGTGGCCGAGGGTGCGACGACGCTCCTCACCGACCTCGCCGGATCCGACGGCGCTGCCCTCGCAAGGTCCCTTGGTGGCCTCGCTGACTTCGGCGTTCTTGATGTGCGGCGAGAAGACGACTGGGCCGCGACCATGGGCCTTGTGCTCGAGCGCCATGGCCGGCTCGACGTCCTGGTCAACAATGCGGGGATCACGGGATTCGAGGACGGCCTCGTGCCGCATGATCCCGAAAATGCGTCCCTGGCCGACTGGCGCGCCGTGCACGAAACCAATCTGGATGGCGTCTTCCTGGGGTGCAAGCATGCCATCCGGGCGATGCGTGCCACCGGCACGGGATCGATCATCAACATCTCGTCGCGATCGGGGCTGGTCGGCATTCCGGCCGCCGCCGCCTATGCCTCGTCCAAGGCCGCCGTCCGCAACCACACCCGGTCCGTCGCGCTGCACTGCGCCGGGCAGGGCCTGGCG
The DNA here is from genome assembly GCA_945874855.1 of Brevundimonas vancanneytii. Taxonomy (GTDB): domain Bacteria; phylum Pseudomonadota; class Alphaproteobacteria; order Caulobacterales; family Caulobacteraceae; genus Brevundimonas; species Brevundimonas vancanneytii_A. Next base: position 1,092 of record CAMCIP010000107.1, on the reverse strand, counting down.
ATCCGTTGCAACTCCATTCATCCGGCAGCGATCTTGACGCCCATGTGGGAGCCGATGCTGGGCAATGGGCCGGATCGTGAAGCGCGGATGGCAGCGTTGGTTTCCGACACGCCCCTCCGGCGCTTTGGCCTGCCCGAAGAGGTCGCGGCGCTTTGCGTCATGCTGGCCAGTGACGAGGTGGCCTATATGACGGGGGCGGAGCTGACGCTTGACGGTGGCCTGCTCGCCGGATCGGCGGTCGCCCCCAAGGCTGTGGAGTCGTAATGATCGGTCGTCTGAACCACGTGGGGGTCGCCACCCCTTCCATCGAGGCCAGCGTTGCCCTGTACCGCGACCTGCTGGGTGCCACCCGGGCCCAGGCCCCCTTTGATCTGCCGGCCCAGGGCGTACGCGTGTGCTTCATTGATTTGATCAACAGCCAGATCGAACTGATCGAGCCGCTGGGCGACGACAGCCCGATCCACGGCTTCCTCGCGAAGAATCCCAAGGGCGGTCAGCATCACGTCTGTTTCGAGGTCGAGGACATCCTCGCCGCCCGTGACGCCCTGCGCGCCAGGGGCGCGACCATCCTCGGAACGGGCGAACCCCGCATCGGGGCGCATGGCACGCCCATCCTGTTCCTGCATCCCAGGGACATGGGCGGCGTTCTGGTTGAGCTGATGGAGACGCCACGGGAGGGCGCACACTGATGGAACTGCCGATCGGGCCGGTCACCATGCTGGCCATCTACATCGTCTGCTGGTGGGTGGTGCTGTTCGCGGTCCTGCCGTTGGGCATGGCACGGCAGGACCAGGCGCCGCCGACCGACGGGGCCCAGTGGGGCGCGCCGGACGAGCCGCATCTGAAGCGGAAATTCATCACCACCACCTGGGCCTCGGCCCTGCTCTGGCTGCTGGTCATGATTCTGATCGTCACGGGGTGGATGCCCCTGCCGGATATGCGGTGACGCGGGCCTAGCTTTCGCCCCAGTGCCGCGGCTAAAGCTGGCGCTCACCCAATATGGATCGACGCCGCATGCGCCTGTCGCGCTACTTCCTGCCCACGCTCAAGGAGGCCCCCTCCGACGCCCAGATCGTCTCGCACCAGCTGATG
>CAMCIP010000106.1 GCA_945874855.1 Brevundimonas vancanneytii | reverse complement strand
AGGCGGCACCAGGCGGCAGTGCGCGGTTTCGTGCGCCGGGCGCTGGGCAGCGGCTGGGCCGAGGCCGACGATGTGGCGCAGGAGGCCTTCCTTGCGGCCTGGAGCGGGCTTGGCCGGTTGCAGGATCCATTACGGTTCCGCCCCTGGGTCTGCGGCATCGCCTGGAAGGTCGCCCAGACGAGGCTCCGGTCACGGCGACGCGGGGCGGCGCGCGATCTTGCCTTTCTGGACGGGGCCGACCTGCCGACCGGGATCACGCCGGAGGACCGGATCGCCCTGGAGGCGGCGCTGCGCGGGCTGGAACCCGACACGCGGGCCTGCGTGGCCCTGAATCTGGCCGAGGGCTGGTCGCACGCCGAGATCGCCGCGGCCCTGGACTTGCCCCTCGGCACGGTGAAGTCCCATGTTCAGCGGGGCCGGTCGCGCCTGCTCAAGGCGCTGGGAGGTCAGGATGACGCCTGAACGCAAACTGGAATTGCTGCTGGGCACAGCGCGCCCGCCGGCGGGGGACCCGATCTTCGAGGCCCGGGTGATGACCCGCGTGGCGCGGCGTCGGGCCTGGTTGTCGGCCGCCGCGGTCCTGCCCGGAACGACAGTCGTCGCGGCGCTGGCCGGAAGCCTGTTTCAGGTCGGCCAGGAGGCGGCACCGGCGTTGGGACCCGCGGCCATGGAGATCGGCGGCATCGGTCTGGTCACGCTGGCGGCGCTGGCGCTGGCGCGGGCGCTCGGGGCTCCGGGGCTGTCGCTCAAGGCCTGACACGGCGGTGGGTGGCTTACGAAAGTTTCACCTCACCCAGCGCATCCGCCAGCCCTCGCCGAAGCCTCTTGTTCCCAGAAGGCCGGCACATCACGCTCTGGCCAACCAATCTAGGGACAGACCCATGGAAGACATCATTCCGATTTTCGCGCTTTTTGCCGTGTTCGGCACCATCACCGTCATCGCCTTCGGGCCCAACTACCTGAAGTCCCGTGAGCGGCGGGACATGCAGCTGACGGTCAGGCACGCCATCGACAAGGGCCAGGAACTGCCGGCCGACCTGGTCAATGCGATGACCCGGGACGTTGAGAAGAGCCTGCCGTCGCGGACCCGTGACATCCGGCGCGGCATCATCTGGCTGGCCGTCGGCATCGGCATCGCCGCCTTCAGCGTCATCAATGACTTCAACGGCGAGTTCAGCAGCAACGTCGACAGCGGCTTGCTGGGCATTTCGGCGATCCCCATCACCATCGGCCTGGCCTTCATCGTGCTCAGCTTCTTCAACAAGAACAGGGACTGAGATCGGAGCGATCGGGGGACCCATCATGACCCAATCCTCAGGTCTGGCCCTTGTGGACCGGCACGACGTGGAGCTGGCGGCCCAGGCGGCCGCCGGCGGCCGGCGGGAGTTCGGCGAACTGGTCCGGCGCCATGGATCGGCCGTTCGGGCCCTGCTGCGCCGCATGGGGGCCCAGGCTGCCCTCGCCGACGACGTTGCCCAGGACGCCTTCATCCACGCCTTCGAGCGCTGTGCGGAGTTCCGGGGCGAGGGTACCTTCGCCGGCTGGGTCAAGCGCATTGCGGCCCGGCTGTATCTGAAGCGGGTCGCAAAGGAGGCCCGTTATGTTGCGGAACTGGACGACGACTCGACCGCTCCGGTGGTCGAACATGGGGACCGCGTCGATCTGGACGAGGCCCTGAAATCCCTCAGTGAGGTGGAGCGACTCTGCGTCAGCCTGTGCCACGGCGCGGGCATGGCGCACCCCGAGATCGCGACCGCCCTGAATTTGCCACTCGGCACGGTGAAGTCTCATGTCAAACGTGGTCTGGATAAACTCCGCGCGCGCCTCCAGCCGCACGGGCCCCTGGGGAGGACGCAGCATGTCGGCTGACGAGTTCGACCCGGAGATCGAGCGTCTGTTCGCCCGGACGCCGCCGATGGCCGATGCACCGCTGTTCACGGCCGAGCTTGAGCGGAGGCTGGTGCAGGGCACGCGCGTGCGGTTCCTGACCCTGTCGCTTGCCGGAGTCATTGGCGGCGGTGTGGCCCTGCGTGAGGCGTTGAGCGTCAACGTCAGCTTCGGCGACGGGCCTGTGGCGGGTGACGCCGTACGCCAGGGCGTGCAGGCTGGTGCCGCTTCGGCCCAGCAGGTGGCACAGGGCACGTTGAACGCGCTGGGGCTTTCGGGGCTGGAGGTCGGATCGCTGGGCTCCATGCAACTGTTCTGGATCGCGGCGGCCGCCCTGGTGGCCATGGCCGCGGCAGGGGCGATGCGGTTGGCCCAGGACGTCTGATGACGCAGGGGCCGCGACGGCCTATCTAGGGCCTCTCGCCCGGAGGCCACCCATGTCCGCCCAGACGCCCGAAATCGTTCGCCGCCTCGCTGCGCCGGACATCCGCGCCCGCAAGGGGGGCGAGCCCCTTGTCTGCCTGACCGCCTATGATGCGCCGACGGCCGCGATCCTGGACGCCCATTGCGACCTGCTGCTGGTCGGCGACAGCGTTGGCATGGTGGTGCATGGCCTGCCCAACACTGTCGGCGTGACGCTGGAGATGATGATCCTCCACGGCCAGGCTGTCATGCGGGGGTCGAAACGGGCCATGGTCGTGATCGACATGCCGTTCGGCAGCTATGAGGGCGGCAAGGAAGAGGCCTATGCCAACTGTGCCCGGGTGATGAAGGAGACGGGCGCCCAGGGGGTCAAGCTGGAGAGTGGGCCCACAGTGCCCGAGACGATCGCCTATCTGGTCCAGCGCGGCATTCCGGTGATGGGCCACGTCGGCCTGCGCCCCCAGGCGGTGCTGACCGACGGTGCCTTCAAGGCCAAGGGGCGCACGGACGAGGAGCGGCTGCGCGTGCTGTCCGAGGCCGAGGCCACCGCCGACGCCGGCGCCTTCGCCGTCGTGGTCGAAGGCGTCGCCGAGGGTTTGGCTCGGGAGATCACGGCCGCCATCGACAAGCCGACGGTCGGCATCGGTGCCTCGGCCGACTGCGACGGCCAGATTCTGGTGACGTCGGACATGCTGGGCCTGTTCGCCTGGACGCCAAAATTCGTGCGTCGCTATGCCGATCTGCGCGGGGAGATCGACCGGGCTGTCGGCGGATACGCCGCCGACGTCCGCGCCCGCCGTTTTCCTGCCGAGATCGAGACCTATTTCTCGAAAAAGGCCGTCGCGCCCTGAGCGCGCGTTGCAGCCATGCCGCCGACCTTCTAGGGTCGCGCCGGTTTCAAATCAGCGGCTTGGCCGCCGCTTTCTGGGGGCGACTTATCCGTGGTTGATGTCTTCGAACAGGTCGAAGAGGAGATGCGCTCCGAACGCTGGAAGCGCCTGGCGCGCCAGTGGGGGCCCCTCGTCGGCGGCATTCTGGCTCTGGCCCTGATCGCCGCCCTTGCCTTCTGGGGCTACCAGTCGTGGGAGACCGGTCGCGCCGAGAAGGCGGCGGTTGCCTACGATCGCGGGCTGGAGGCGATGCAGCGCAATGATCTGGCGGGGGCCGAAGCCGCCTTCGCCGAAGCGGAGAAGGCCGGCAATGCCGCCTACAAGGCCCTGGCGCTGAACCAGCGCGCGGGTGTCGCTGTCTCCCAGAACCGCATCGCAGAGGCGATCGAGCTGCTTGACCAGGCCGTCCGTGCCAACGGCGACCCGCTGCTGGCCGATCAGGCCGCACTGAAAGCGACCTGGCTGCTGATGGACACCGGTACGCTGGAACAGGTCGAAGAGCGGCTTGAGCCGCTGGCGCGTGAAGGTCGGCCCTGGCGCGCCTTTGCCATGGAAGCCCAGGCCATGGCCCGCCTGCAGCACGGCAAGCCGGCCGAGGCGCGTCAGGTCTTCGTTCTGTTGCAACTCGGCCAGGACGTTCCGGATGCCGTGCGCCAGCGGGCCCAGGTGGGCATCGCGGCCATCGACAACGGCACTGCCGCGGCCCTGCCGAACATCGTCCGGGCCCAGGCGGCGGTTCCGGTCCCCACACTTCCCGCTTCAGGTGCCGCCGCAGGTCCGCAAACCGCGCCCGTCCCCGTTCAACCCTGATGACCCCAGTCGGAAACCCGCCCATGGATCGTGCGTTGAAGATCGGCGCCGTCGCCGCCGTGTCGCTGCTGATGGCGGGGTGCGGCACCATCCAGAATGCCCTGCCGTTCAATCTCGGGCGGGGGCCGGACGCTGACGCCGTGGCCAGCGCGGGGGAACGAATCCCCGTCATCGCCTTCGATCAGTCCCTGGCTCCCTCGGCGGCACTGGCGGGGAGAGATTTCTTCCTTCCGGGGCCGCAGGCCGTAGTCAGCTGGCTGTCGGCCGGAGGCGCAGGCGACAACTCGGTCCAGCATGTCATCGCCGCACGTGACTTCACCGTCGGCTGGCGGCGCAAGATCGGTGCCGGCGCGGGCAATGCGAGCCGGATCATGTCGCCGCCGGTCGCCGACGGCGGGCGGGTCTTCGTGATGGACGGCCAATCCACCGTCTCCGCGGTCGACGCCAGGACCGGCAATGTCGTCTGGCGCACCGACGTCCGGCCGGAAGGCCGCGAGCGCGGCGGGTTCGGCGGCGGCGTGGCCGTCTCTGCCGGCCGGGTGTTTGTCGGCTCGGGCTATCGCACCATGACGGCGCTGGACGCCGCGACCGGGGCTGTGGTCTGGCGCACCCCGGTCGATGCCCCCATCCATGGGGCCCCGACCGTGGCCGGTGCCCGGGTCTATGTCGTCGATGTCGACAACCAGATCCTGGCCTTTGATACGGCGACCGGCCAGCAGGTCTGGTCCTACCGCGGCATCGTGGAGCCGGCCCGCATCATGCTGGCATCCAGCCCGGCCGTGACCGGCGATACGGTGATCGCGCCCTTCTCGTCCGGTGAGCTTCTGGCGCTGCGCGCGTCGAACGGCCAGCCGCTTTGGCAGCGTGAGCTATCGCGCACCAGCCGAACCAGCGCCCTGTCCGAGGTCCGCGACATCGCCGGTCGGCCTGTCGTCAGCGGCGGCTTCGTCTATTCCGTCAGCCATTCCGGCGTCATGGCCGCGGTCGATTCCCGCTCGGGCCAGCCGCTGTGGCAGACGCCGGTGTCCGGCGTTCAGGCCCCGCTGCCGGTCGGTGACGTGGTCTACGTCGTGTCCAAGGCGGGCGAGCTGTCTGTGCTGAATCGCCAGGACGGTCGGGTGTACTGGACCCGCGACCTGAATGAGGGGCGCATCCGCCAGGAGGGCGGCTTCCTCGGCTTCTTTGACCGGACGGTGCGCCCCAGCTGGGCAGGGCCCATCCTGGCATCGAACCGGCTGATCCTGGTCAATTCCGACGGGGAGGCCGTGGCGCTCAATCCCAAGACGGGCGAGCCCCTGGCCACGCTGCGGATCGGTGGAGCGATGTATGTGTCGCCGATCGCCTATGACGGTGCGCTGATCGTCATCACCGACGACGGAGAGCTTGTCAGCATCCGCTGACGGAGCTTCACCGCACAAGAACGGGTCTGGATCGGCGTCATGGCCATCAAAGTCGCCATCGTCGGACGGCCCAATGTGGGCAAGTCGACCCTGTTCAACCGGCTGGTGGGCAAGCGCCTGGCTCTGGTCGACGACCGTCCGGGGGTGACCCGCGACCGGCGCTATGCCCAGGGCAACATCGGCGACCTCGACCTGACGCTGATCGACACGGCCGGCTATGAGGACGTCAGCGACGACAGTCTGGAATCGCGCATGCGCGAACAGACCGAGGCGGCGATCGACGACGCGGACCTGATCCTGTTCATGATGGACGCGCGCGAGGGGGTCACCTCGCTGGACCGCATCTTCGCCGACCGCCTGCGCCGGGTGCACAAGCCGATCATCCTGCTGGCAAACAAGGCCGAGAGCCGCGAGAGCGGCGGCGGCGTGGGCGAGGCCCATGCCCTGGGCTTCGGCGAGCCCGTGGCCCTGTCGGCCGAGCACGGCGAGGGCATGGCGGACCTGTATCAGGCCGTCTCCGTCGCCTCCGCCGACATCTTCGTGGAAGAGGAAGACGAGCCGGACAAGCCGATCCGCATCGCCGTGATCGGCCGACCCAATGCCGGCAAGTCGACCCTGGTCAACCGGCTGCTGGGCGAGGACCGGCTGCTGGTCGGCCCCGAGGCCGGGATCACGCGCGACTCCATCTCCGTCGACTGGGAATGGGAAGGCCGCCCGATCCGCTTCGTCGACACCGCCGGTATGCGCCGCAAGGCCCGGGTTCAGGAAAAGCTGGAGAAGCTGTCGGTGGCCGACACCCTCCGGGCCATCACCTTCGCCGAGGTGGTGGTGCTGGTCATGGACAAGGACCACGCCTTCGACATCCAGGATCTGCAGTTGGCCGATCTGGTCGAGCGCGAGGGGCGGGCGCTGATCTACGTCGCGTCCAAATGGGACCTCGAAGACGACCCCCAGGCCCGGATGGCCGAGCTGAAGCGGCTGGCCGAAGACAAGCTGCCCCAGCTGAAGGGCACGCCCTTCGTCGTGCTGTCGGCCCATTCCGGCCGCGGCCTCGATCGGCTGATGCCGGCCGTGATCAAGGCCTATGACACCTGGTCGGTGAAGGTGAAGACCAAGGATCTGAACACCTGGCTGGCCATGGCGGTGCAGCGGCACCCGCCGCCGGCCGTCGACGGCAAGCGGATCAAGCCGAAATACATGGCCCAGACCAAGGCCCGGCCGCCGACCTTCGTGCTGATGGCCAGCCGGGCGGAGTCCATGCCGGAGCAGTACAAACGCTATCTGATCAATAATCTGCGCGAGAGTTTTGACCTGCCGGGCACGCCGATCCGCCTGACGGTCAAGTCCTCGGCCGGGGACAACCCCTATGCGCCGGGCGGCGCCAAGTCCGGCCCGGAACGCTACAAGGGCGACGCCAAGACGGCGCCGCGCCGGGTGATCAAGAAGGCCGAGAAGGAGGCCATGCTGTCCAACCTGCCCGGCAAGGCGCTGGAGCAGAAGAAGACCCGCAAGGTCCAGCCGCGCATCATCAGCGGCGTGAAGGCCAGCTCGGCCAAAAAGGCCGGCTCGTCGGTCGCCGTCCAGAAGGGTGCCCGCGGCGGCGCCCGTCAGGTGTCCCGCTCGGGCCGGGTGCGCACGGGCCAGAAGCACGCGCCGAAAAAGTAGACGGCGTCAGCCGCTGAAGCCGTCCGCCTCGAGGAACGCCGCCTCTTCCGCCGTGGTCTCGCGGCCCAGGGCGGCATTGCGGTGGGGGAAGCGGCCGAAGCGGGCGACGACGCCGTGGTGGTGCTCGGCCCAGCGGTCGTCGGGCGCGCGGTCCATGCGGGTCTGGAACAGCGCCACCTGAAGGTCCTGGTCGGCCAGATCTTCCGAGTGTTGCAGCGGCAGGTAGAAGAAGCGGCGAATGTCGCCCTCGATCTGCAGGTCGTGGCCGGCGTCCAGGGCGCGGCGAGCGAACATGAGCGCCAGCGGGTCGGTGGCGAAGGCATGCCCAGTGCCGCGGAAACTGTTGCGCGGAAACTGGTCCAGCAGGATCAGCAGGGCCAGCGACCCCTCGACGGTCTCGGACCAGCCGTCGAGTTCGCGCCGGGCCGCAGCGACGTGGGCATCGTGGAAGCGCCTTCGGAACAGGGCGTCGAAGGCCTGGTCCTTTTTGAACCATTTGCCGGGGCCCGCCTCTTTCCAGAAGGCGACGACGTCGGAAGGCGTTATGTCTGGGGTCATGGACCAGAACCTAGGTACGACCCTTCCCGTCTTCCATGACCGCGACTGCGATCTCTCG
>CAMCIP010000105.1 GCA_945874855.1 Brevundimonas vancanneytii | reverse complement strand
GGAGGCGCGGCGTCAGGCCCTCTATCTGGAACGCGTCGTCGGCCCGGGTCTGCCGGATGAGGCGACGCGGCCGCGGCGCTGGCGCGCGGTGCTGATCGTCTTCGTCGGGGCCCTGCTGATCTGGGCCATCGGGCGGCTGCTGGTCGCCGGGCTGCGTGAACACCGGCAGGCGGCATGAGGGCGCTTCCGACCCCTCCCGGCCTGAGCGTGCGCGGTCTGGGCAAGACCTGGCCGAAGACGACGCGGCCGGTGTTCAGCGGGCTGGACTTCGACCTCGCGCGGGCCGGCCGGCTGGCGGTTCTCGGGCGCAACGGCCAGGGCAAGTCGACGCTGATCAAGATCCTCGGCGGGGCGCTCACGGCCAGTTCCGGCAGGGTCGACTGGACCATGCGGCCGTCCTGGCCGATCGGCTTCGGCGGCGGCTTTCAGGGCAGTCTGTCGGGGCTGGACAACATTCGCTTCCTGTCCCGGCTGTACGACCGGCCCCATGAGGAGGTGCTGGCGCGGGTGGACGACTTCGCCGAGCTGGGCGCGGCCGATCTGCGGCGGCCGGTCAAGCATTTCTCGGACGGGATGCGGGCGCGCCTGGCCTTCGGCCTGTCCCTGGCCATCGAGTTCGACTGCTATCTGATCGACGAGGTTGTGGCCGTCGGCGATGCGCGGTTTCAGGAGAAGTGCCGCACCGAGCTGTTCGACCGCCGCGCCGACCGCGCCTTCATCATGGCCTCACACGATGCGCGACTGATCAAGGCCCATTGTGACCGGGCCCTTGTGATCGAGGACGGAAGGGGACGCGTGTTCGAGGACGTGGCCGAGGCGCTGGACGTCTACGCGTGGCTCAGGGCCGCATGAGGCGAACCCTGGCCGACTGGATCGCCTCGGCGGACCGGGCACGGGACCGCCGGTCCTGGGACTGGGCTGCCCGTCGCTATCGCCGTGCGCTGGTTCTGGCGCCGGAGCGGGACGACCTGTGGATCCAGTACGGGCACGCGCTCAAGGAATCCGGCCGGCTGGACGCGGCTCAGGCATCCTATGAGACGGCCCTGGGCCTGGCCGACGGCGTGGCCGACAGCTGGATGCAACTGGGCCATCTGCTGGCGCTGCGGGGCCGAATCGACGCCGCTGCCGACGCCTATTGCCGGGCCGTGATCCGCGATCCCAAGCTGGTCGACGCCGCGCGCGCGCTGCGCGCCCTGCTGACCCGGGGTGCCCGGGCTGACGAAGCCCTGAGGGCGGCGGCCGCACAGGCCCTGCGGCCCCGACCGCGCCACGGGCGTCTGCTGACAGCCGATGCCGCCGGGATCGGGGCGCAGTTCGAGGCGGCGCTGGCCCGGCTGGACGACCGTGCCGATCCGGCCCGGGTCGAGGCGGTACGGGCGGGCATGGCGGCCCTCACCGGACTGGCGCCTCCGGACCCGACCGGCCCAATGGCGGTCTTCGACGTGTCGGACCTGATCGGCTATTTCGCCCATTCGCGCCTGCCGACGGGCATACAGCGGGTCCAGATCGAGGTCCTCAGCGCCCTATTGACCGATCCGGTCACCGAGTCGCGCGTCCGGGTCTGTGCCTTTCATGAGGGCCGCGACGACTGGGTCGGCCTGCCGTCCGATCTGCTGCTGGACCTGGCCGATGCGGCGCTGGCGGGCGGCGATCTGACCGATCCCGACTGGCGTGGCCTGCTGGACGCCCTCGACGCGGAGCGCACCCTGGGCCCGGCCTTCGCCTTTCCCACCGGCTCCTGGCTGATCAATCTCGGCACCTCCTGGTGGTTGCAGAACTATTTCCTGAAGGTGCGCGAGGCCAGGCGCCGGTTCGGCGTGCGCTATGTGCCTTTCGTGCACGACATGATCCCGGTCATGGCCCCTGAGCACTGCGTCAAGCCGCTGGTGCGCGACTTCGTCAGCTGGGCCCTGGGGGTCTTCGCCCATGCCGACGGCTTCCTGACCAACTCCGCTGCGTCGCGGGCGGATCTGGTCGCGGTGGCGGGTCGGCTGGGTGTGACCATCCCGCCGGAACGCATCCACGTCGTCCGGCTGGACGCGGACTTCCGCAAGCCGGGCCTGGGCACGGGCGACGGCATCCTGGCGCGAAACGGGCTGACGCCGGGCAGCTTCATGCTCTTCGTGTCGACGATCGAGTCCCGCAAGAACCATGTGGAGGTCTTCGCCGCCCTGTCGACCTTGCTGCGCCGGCAGGATCCCGCGACCGTGCCGAAACTGGTCTGCGTCGGCGGGCGGGGCTGGCTGAATGACGCCGTCTTCGCGCGCCTGAGGTCCGACCCCGTTCTGGCGCGCCACGTCGTCATGTTGTCCGGCGTGCCGGATCCGGAGCTGGACGCCCTGTACCGCGCCTGCCGCTTCACCCTCTATCCCAGTCTTTATGAGGGCTGGGGTCTGCCGGTGACGGAGTCGCTTTGCCACGGCAAGGTGCCGCTGGCCTCCACCCGCTCTTCGGTGCCGGAGGCGGGAGGGGATCTGGCCGTCTATGCCGCGCCCGGCGATCTGGAGGGCCTGACCGAGGCGATGTCGCGGCTGGCCTTCGACGACGTCTGGCGGGCCCATCTGGAGTGTCGCATCCGCGAACGGTTCCGGCCACGGGGCTGGGCCGATCTGGGCCGCGACATGCTGGACGCGGTGGACGCCTGGGCGGCGGAGGGGGGCGTGGTCGAGACGGCTGTCCCCCCCGCCGTACCCGGTCGCCTGCACCGGCTGGCGCGGTCCACCGCCCTCGGCATCGGCCCGGACTCCACGTCGGATGAGGCCTTTCGTCAGGGGCTGGGCTGGGCCGCGCCGGGGGACTGGGGCTGCCGGGCACGTGGCGCAGGTGCCGACCTGGCCTTTCGGCTGAACCTGCCGGCCGGCGCGCCGATCCGGCTCCATCTGGCGCTCAAGGCTCTGGACCGGCCCCTGGCCGTCCTCGTCGCGCGGCCGGACCACCCGCCGACGACCCTTCACCTCCTGCCGGGGGTGACCCGGTGGCTGGTGCTGGACGACGCGGCACCGGGGCCGGACGGGGCCGTGCGGCTGGGGCTGACGGCCCGGCCGGCCGAAGCGGCCCGACCGACGCATGATCGGATCGACCTCGGCGTGATCGGCTTCATGGTCTGCGCCGCCGACGATCTGGCTGCGCGCGCCGACTTCCAGGCCGCAATTGCAACGGGCGGCTGGGAAACCCGGCCGCCCGAAGACAGTTTCGACTGATCGGACAGATCAGGCGAAGGGATCGTGGCCGGGGGCCATGTGGGTGACCGGCTCGGCCTCGAAGGCGGGCAGGGGCCGCATCGGGTCGGGGGTCAGGGCGGTCAGGGCGTCGGCCAGCGCCAGCTCGATCTCCGAGGGGGCGGCGAACAGGCCGTCCAGATCCAGACCGGTCTCGTCCGACAGGACGCGGGGCCCGACCTCGGGAGCCGACAGGCTCAGGAAGTCGTCTCCGTTCAGCCCGGCCAGGGCCGGGCCGTCCTCCACCCGAGCGGCCAGACCGACCCAATCCCGGCCCGTCGGCTCTCCGGCAGGGATCGCCGTCGGCATGAAGCCGTCGTCGGACAAGCCCGGGAAGATCTGGGCCACGCCCTCATCCTTGCTCACCGGTCCCTGATCGGGCTCCGACGGCAGAATCTGCGGACCGCCGTCCTTGGCGGCGACACCCGTGTCCGGCTCGGCGGGGAGGATCTGGGGTCCGGCGTCCTTGGTGTCCACGTCGCCGTCCGGCTCGGCCGGCAGAACCTGGGGACCGCCGTCCTTGGCCGCGACACCCGTGTCCGGCTCGGCCGGCAGGATCTGGGGTCCGCTGTCTACGGCCTCACCATCCGGCGTGACCGGGACCGTCTGCGGGCCGCCGTCCTTGGCTTCGACCTCGCCGTCGGGCGTGACGGGCACGGTCTGGGCGTCGTCATCCAGCTTGGCGTCCGGCTCGACCGGGGCGGGTGCGGGGGCCTGGGTGGGGATGCCGCCCACATAGGTCGGCAGGGTGATCGCCCGATGCTCGGCGGACTCGGAAAACTCCACCAGCATCTGCTCGCGCGTGATGGTCCCGGCGTTCAGGCCGGCGAGGTAGGCCGCGACGCCACCCGTATCGCCGGCGCGGTTCAACGCCGTCAGATAGAGCTTGTCCACAAACTGGGCGTTGGACAGGCCGCCATACATGGCCTGCCCCTCGGCGGACGCCAGGAAGGTGGTGGCGACCTGAAGCAGCGTGGTTCCGCCCGCCATGGCGTTGCGCCAGGTGATGAGCCCCGCCTCGTCGGGCAGGCGGTTGAACACGGTGTCGAACAGTCGGGCCAGGCTTTCCGACGTCGCGTCCCCGACCCAGAGGCCGGCCGACAGGGTCGGCCAGGTCAGCGTCCTGTGTTCCGCTGCCTCGGCGAAGACGAGCATCAGCTGGGCACGGGTGTTGCCCGCACCGAGATAGACCAGCCAGTCGTTGATCTCGGTGTTGGACGGCGAGCGGTTCAGGGCATTGGTATAGAGCCGCTGGATGTACTGCGTGTCGGTCAGGGTGCCGAAGCGGGAGACGAACTCGTCAGAGGCCAGGAACCGTTGGGCCATAACCAGGGTGGAAACCCCGGACTCCAGGGCGTCGAGCTGGACATGGAAACCCAGCGCGTCCGGCGCACGGTCGAAGGCCGCCGAATACAGCCGCATCAACTGGGCGGCCTGGCTGTCGGCGTTGAAGGTCACCAGTCCGTCGACGAAGGCCGCCGCCTCGATGCCGGTCAGCGCATCGGTGCCGCCCTCACGGCCGCCCGCCACCGTGGTGGAGTCGACCGTGGTGTAGTTCTTGCGCGCGCCCGCATAGCCGGAGACGTCATAGCCGTCGCCGCCATTGATCGCATCGTTGCCGCCGCCGCCGGTCAGGGTGTCGTTGCCCGTCCCGCCATTGAGCGTGTCCACCCCCGAGCCGCCGAACAGGGCGTCGGCACCGCCGTCGCCGTTCAGGGTGGAGCCGGTCAGGGTCACCGCCACGGCGGGCGCACTCGGCACCGAGACGTGGAAGGTATAGGTCGCCCCCGCCGCCGGGGCCCCCGTGACGAGGGTTGCCCCCGAGCCCGAGACCCAGCGCGACACCGAGACGTAGAAGGTCCCCGATTCCGTCGCCGTATAGGTGATGGCCGAGTCGGTGCTGGCTCCGCCGTCGACGTCGGTTCCCTCGGCATCGTCATTGGTGACCAGGACGGTCTGGGCCGGCCCGAACAGCTTCAGCACGGTGTCGAACCCGGCCCCGTCGACGTCGATGACGATCTGGTCACCGGCGGTCACGGTGAAGGCATAGAACTCCTCGGCCCCGTGGGAGGTGGCGACGACGGTGGAGTGTGACACCGTCGTGGCGTTGCGGATGGAGGCGTTGGCCTGACGGTCGAAGGTGCCGTTCAGGTTGACGGCGGCGAGGAACGAGCCGTTCGCCGTATCCGTCGACTTGATCACGTCGGGCGCGGCGGTTTCGGCCGGCGCGCCGGCGTAGAGGGCATCGGCCCCGTCCCCGCCATTCAGGGTGTCGACACCGCCGTTGCCGCGCAGGACATTGGCGTTGGCGTCGCCGGTAAGGGTGTCCGAAAGCGCGGTGCCCAGCACTTCCTCGATGCCGGACAGCGTGTCGGTGCCCTGACCCGTCGCAGTGCCGGCCGCCAGATTCACTGTGACGCCCGTCGCCGATCCGGAGAAGTCCGCCACATCCTGCCCGTCGCCGCCATTGAGGGCGTCGTTGCCGACCCCGCCGATCAAGGTGTCGTTGCCCAGACCCCCGTTCAGCACATCGTTGCCCGACCCGCCGTTGAGCGTGTCATTGCCGTCCAGCCCGTTGATCGTGTCATTACCGCCGCCGCCGCCGATGGCGTCGGCGAAAGCCGTTCCACTGATCGTCTCACTCGTCGCGTCGCCGGCCACTGACAGGCCGCCGGTCGGAGCGGCTGCGATGGTCTGGTCGGCGAACTGCAGGAACTCGACGTTGGCGATGGTGTCTGTTCCGTCCGGGCCAACGACCGTGCCGACCTGACCGTTCCAGGTGATGGTGTACTGCGCCCGGTTGCCCGCGAACACGACCGTGTCGGTGCCGAGGCCGCCGTCGATCACATCGTTGCCGGCATTGCCCGTCATCCGGTTGTTGCCCGAGTTGCCCCGGATCTGGTCATTGCCCGATCCGCCGATCGCATTTTCGATGACGGCACCCATGGCGATGCCGACGTTGCCGATCAGCGCGCCGACGCTGGAGAAGGACCCCTGACGCAGGTCGATGACCTGGTTCTGGTCATAGCCCGAGAAGTCGAAGGTGTCGGTGCCGCCCGCGTCCCAGACGGCGAAGATCAGCAGGCTGGCCCCGGTCGTCGCGCTGAACCACGCCCGGTCAGCCGTGGAGTTGAAGCCATAGATGGTGTCGCCGGTACGGGTGGTGGTGTTGGCGCCGTAGAGGCGCTGCGCCGCCGCGATGTCGTCCATGAGCGGCACGGCGGAATAATACTGCGTATTACCCACGCGGTTGTTGCCGCCGGTATTGGTCTCGGAGAAATAGCTCATCAGTGAATACTGACGGCTGTCTTCAAAATATTCGGCGTTGGCCGAATAGGTGATGCTGACTCCGGCGCCGGCGTTGTAGACGCCCGGATGGCTCAGGCCGATGGCGTGGCCGATCTCGTGCGTCAGGACCTGCTGACCGTAGAGAAGGTTCGTCGGCGTGGCGTTGTAGCTCAGCGAGTTGTTGATCCAGACGTCGCCCTGGACCGCGCCGAACGCGGCGGCGCTCAGCGAACCGGCCGATCCGGGCAGATAGGCGAAGGCGGCTGCGCCATCCGCGCCGCTGGAGTAGTTTCCGAAAAGGATCGTCGCACTGCTGGAGAACTCGGTGCCGGCTTCCTGCACACGCTGGAAGGTGATGTTGGCCACATCCGACCAGGAGGCCAGGGCCAGCAGGGTCTGGCTGATCTGCAGCGCGGTGAAGCTGCTGAATCCGGCCGTGTCGGTCGGCATCGTGCCGGGCGACGTGCCCGTTCCCGGTTGTTCGCCACGGAAGGCGAAGGTCACCGTGGCAGCCTGGCCGATGCCGGCGGCCCACGTCAGGTTGGAGCGGGTGATCTGCGCGCCCGCATCCAGCGTGAGCAGCGAGGGCTTGCCATTGGTGTTGACCCCGCCGCGATCGTCGGCATTGACCAGCACGCCCTGTCCGCCGCCCCCGCCAGCGTCAGAGACGCCATGGAACCGGCCGCAGCCCGCACAGAGACTGTAGCTGGAGATGGCCCCGAACGACGCGGCCCAATCGACGCCGGCGTCTTCCACGAAACGACCGCTCCCGGCGGTCGCATCACGCGATGAGGAGAAAGCGTCGAACATGTGAACCACCCGGCCAGATTGCGTCGAGCGGATACCGTATCCGAACCGCGTCGAACCACAAGCTTGACCTTGTGGCGTCGCGGCTTCCTAAGCCCACTGGTTCCCGCTAGGAGCCCCGAAATGGACGAGACCGAACGCCAATCCGAAGAACGCGGCTGGGCCACGGCGCGAACGCTGGCAGAGGCGCTGCCATATATTCAGGTCTATGACCGCGAGACCGTGGTGATCAAGTACGGCGGCCACGCCATGGGCGAGACGGCCGTGGCGCGACAGTTCGCCGCCGACGTCGTGCTGCTGAAGCTGATGGGCGTGAACCCGGTCGTCGTCCACGGCGGCGGGCCCCAGATCAGCGCCATGCTTGATCGTGCGGGGGTGAAATCCAGCTTCGTCGACGGCCTGCGGGTCACGGACGCCGACACCATGACGGTGGCCGAGATGGTCCTGTCCGGCGCGGTCAACAAGGAGATCGCCCACTGGATCACCATGGCCGGCAAGGAGGC
>CAMCIP010000104.1 GCA_945874855.1 Brevundimonas vancanneytii | reverse complement strand
GACCCGCCCGGCGTGGGCGATCGAAAAGGTGCTGAAGTGACCGCCGGTGATGCGTTGCTGGACGATCTGCCGGGCGTCGTTGCTGGCCGGGCGCGGTGAGGTGCCGGCCACCCCGAAGGCAATGCCGCGGCCGGAGCACGACAGCGCCGGCTTGACCACATAGTCACAGGCCATGGCCAGGGCATCAGCATCGGACGTCCCGAGGGCGGCGGTACGCGGCACGGTCAGGCCCAGTCCGTGGGCGAGGGCGGCAAAGCCTTGCTTGTCGTGAAGCGCCAGCAGTTGGTCGACCGGCGGCGCGAACACCCGGACGCCTGAAGGAAGCCTGTCGCGAAGATGAGCGACATGCATCGTCTCCTCGGACAGCGGCAGAACCAGATTCACGCCGTCACGGTCGACGATCTCCAGCAGGGCCTGAAGGTAGGCCGCCTTGCCGGCAGACGGGGCGGGGGTCACCCGGCGCAAGGCCACGGTGTTGGAGGCCCCCGTCAGATGTCGCCGAAACGGCTCCGCGACGATCACCCTCCAGCCCTGTGCGTGAAAGGCGCGCGCAAAATCCAGCGCCTTGGGCAGCCGGCCAATGGTGATCAGGACAGTGCCGGGGCTCATGCGGCGCTTCCGACCCGACGGATCCGCACCATGACTTCCTCCGCCGGCCGCGTGGTAAGCCGGGCCACGGGGCGCACCCGCTCCGGCCGGTCGACGGTGAAGCGATATCGGCGCATCAGACGTCCGAGAATGAGCGTCGCCTCGGTGGTGGCGAAGGCGGCCCCCACACAGACGCGGCGACCGATCCCGAACGGGAGATAGGCGCCCGCCGTCATCTCGTGCTCGCGCTCCGGCAGGAAGCGATCGGGATCAAAGGCATTGGGATTCTTCCACAATTGACTGTGACGGTGGACGACCCACGGCGCGATCATGACCATGGAGCCACGTCGAAGCTGATAGCGGCCGAACCTGACCGGCTTCAGCGCCACGCGCGGCAGGAAGGTGATCGGAGGATAGAGGCGCAAGGTCTCGCGAAACACGTTGCGGGCGTAGGTGAGACTGCGGGTCTGTTCGAAGGTGACGGGCGAACTCCCCGCATCCTGCCCGACCTCGGCCGCTATTCGATCCGCCACCTCGGGGCGCATCGCCGAGATGAAGATCGCCCAGGTCAGGGCACTGGCCGTCGTCTCGTGACCGGCCAGGAAGAAGACCCCGAGTTGGTCGATCAGTTCCTCTCGCGTGAAGGCCGTCCCGCCCTGGGGGTCCCTGGCCGCGATGATGCTGGCGGCGATATCGTCGAAGCCCCCCTTGCTGGCCAGGTGGCGGTCCAGCAGGACGCCGATGTGCCGGCGGATCCGTTCGCAGGCCTCGAGCACAGGCGGGCTCTGCGGAATGGCCGTGAAGGCCTTGTCGAAGATCAGTCTGCGCAGTTCGACATGGGCCACGCTGCGTTCGAAGATCGAAAAGGACTCGAACACATCGCGCGCCGTGTCATTGGCCAGCGAGGCGGAGAAGACGGTTCGGCAGATGATGTCCGCGGTCAGCTGGCCCAGCATCAGGTCGAGGGAGAAGGCCTCGCCCGTGCGGCAACGCTCATCGAGGCGGATCTCCATGTCGTCGATCGCCGCGGACATGGACGGAAACGCCAGGCTGAGACGCATGTGGGAGAAGGCCGGATCGACCATCCTGCGCTGCGCCCGCCAACGATCGCCCGCCGAGACGAAGATGCTGTCGCCGACGAGCGGCTCCAGCGCGCCCACCATCAGGTCGCTCTTGGGAAACACATCGTCGGGATCGGCCAGGATGGCCCGGATCTGTTCCGGATCGTTGACGATCAGGATGAAGCGACGGGAATAGCCGAGCGGCCCAAAGGGGACTTCATAGGCCGATGCGGGCAGCAGGCTGAGCAGATTGCCCTCGCCCCGGAGGGCCGTTCGCAGGAGCGCGGCGAGCGGCGGCAAAGGTTCCGGCCCAGGGGGGTGGTAGAGCTCAGTCTGCACCGGTGCCGGATGCCGGTTCACCACGGATTTTCCTGAAGAACCATCCTGTGCCTTGAATCTCTGACCGATCCGCTGAAGGATCATCAGACCGCCAGATGTGGCCTTCTGCAAGGGTCGAAGATGTATCTCCTGTTCAAGGCTCTGATCGCGGTTCACATCGTTTTCGGAGTCGTGGGCCTGGTCAGTTTCTGGGTGCCGGTCTTCAGCCGGAAGGGGTCTCTCGTCCATCGCCGCTGGGGTCGGATTTTTGCCCTGTCCATTCTCATGGCCGGTGGCATTGCCATCCTGCTTGCGCTCTGCACCCTCTACGATCCCCTGGGGACCCACCCCCACCTCGATGACGCCGAGTTCGTCCGCGGAATCTTCGGCGTGCTGATGCTCCACCTGGGTGTGCTGACCGTGAATCTCGCCTGGTACGGGCGGGAGGTGCTCAAGAACAAGTCGGACCCGGCACGCAACCGCCGCGGCATCAATCTCTACCTGCAACCGCTTCTGGCCCTGGCCGCCGTCGCCTGCGTCATCGAAGGGTTCAGGATCGGTCAGCCCCTGATCGTCGCGGCCTCCGTCATCGGTTTCGCGACGGTGGCGACGAACCTCCTGCATATGCTGAACCCCGCCCCGCCGCCCAAGGCCTGGCTGAGGGAGCATGTGAAGGGGATCGTGGGTGCCGGAATCTCGGTCTATACGGCCTTCATCGCCTTCGGCGCGGTGCGGCTGATGCCGGAGATCGCCCTTCACCCCGGGCTCTGGGCCATTCCCCTGGCGGTGGGTCTCGGCCTGATACTCTACCACTACTGGAAGATCGGCCAGTCCGGATCCCGGCTCGCGAACCTGGCCGCTGGCGAATGACGGACCACAAGGTTCTGGTCATCGGCGCCGGCATGGGCGGCCTTGCTGCGGCCATCGACCTCGCGCGCGCGGGGTGTCAGGTGACGGTGATCGAAAAGGCGTCGGCGCCGGGTGGCAAGATGCGTCAGCTCCATCCCGGCGGGGGGGCCGGCATCGACGCAGGGCCGACCGTTTTCACCATGCGTTGGGTGTTCGAGAGCCTGTTTGCGGATGCGGGCGCAACCCTGTCCGACCATCTTTCCCTCGCGACTGCCGACATTCTGGCACGGCATGGCTGGACCGACGGGTCGCGGCTTGACCTGTTCGCGGACATGGAGCGGTCGATCGCGGCGATCGGCGACCTTGCTGGCAAGGCAGACGCCGAGGGCTATCGGGCCTTCTGTGCCCGAAGCGCGGCGATCTATGCCGTGCTGCGGGACTCCTACATCTGTGCCGAGCGCCCGGGCCTGTTCGACATGGCACCGCGCGTCGGGCTGTCGGGGATCCCCGCGCTGTTGCGGACGGCGCCTCACAAGACCCTGTGGGGCGAGCTGGGCCACTACTTCCGGGATCCGCGCCTGCGCCAGCTGTTCGGGCGGTATGCGACCTACACCGGCTCCTCTCCCTTTGCCGCGCCGGCGACCCTGATGCTGATCGCCCACGTCGAAAAGGAGGGGGTCTGGTTCGTCGAGGGCGGGATGATCGAGGTCGCACGGGCCATGGAGTCCCTGGCGCGGTCCCTGGGTGTGACCTTCCGATACGGTGAGGCGGTGCGGTCGATCCGCCAGAGCTCTGGCCGCGTCTCCGCAGCGGACCTGGAGTCCGGCGAGATCATGGAGGCCCGGTCCATCGTCTTCAACGGGGACATCTCGGCCCTGAGACGCGGGCTGATCCCGGATGATCGCCACGGATCTCCCCGGCCGGTCGCAGCACGGGATCGCTCCCTGTCGGCCGTGACCTGGTGCCTCTCCGCAAGGACATCCGGGTTTCCGCTGTCCCACCATACGGTCTTCTTCTCGGGGAACTACGAAGAGGAGTTCCGGCAGGTATTCGGGCGGGGCAGGGTCTGTGACGAGCCCACCGTCTATATCTGTGCGCAGGATCGATATGGGGACCGGCCACCGGCAGGTGACAAGGAGCGGCTCTTGCTGCTCGTCAATGCCCCCGCGACGGGGGATCGCGTGGCATTCGACCCGGCGATTGTCGAAGGCGTTCGGCAAAGGGCCTGGCGCGTCCTCGATCAATGCGGGCTGAGCGTCGAGGCCATGGAGCACGAGACCCTCTGCACGACCCCGGCCGATTTTGAGCAGCTGTTCCCCGCCAGTGGCGGAGCGCTCTATGGACGCGCCAACCATGGACTCATGGGCAGCTTCCAGCGACCCGGCCCCGAAAGCGGGCTTGAGGGTCTTTATCTGGCGGGGGGGGGCGTCCACCCCGGACCCGGCATTCCCATGGCCACTCTGTCCGGGCGGCTTGCAGCCAAACGTGTCCTCGATCAGGTGCGCGGGACACGAACAGGCTGGCGGCTGCCACAGTCGGCGGGCGAGGCGACGAGGCCCGGTCGTGGAGCGCTATCAAACTGAAGGTCGCCCGCACTTTCTTCCGGCGAGGCCGTGGACCATGCCGCCTCAAGGCCGGGCTGACCCGGGTCCCGAACAGCCGGGTGAA
This sequence comes from Brevundimonas vancanneytii, assembly GCA_945874855.1. Taxonomy (GTDB): domain Bacteria; phylum Pseudomonadota; class Alphaproteobacteria; order Caulobacterales; family Caulobacteraceae; genus Brevundimonas; species Brevundimonas vancanneytii_A. The sequence continues at coordinate 3,341 of CAMCIP010000104.1, read as the reverse complement.
GGAGGTGGTGGCGTGAACACGGAAGGCTCGCCATACTCACCATCTTCCCGTCCCGAAGCGGAAGCTGTGCCCTCCATGGTCGGGGCGATCAGCGTCGCCCCGGACTGCCGCGTGCTCCGGGCCTCGCCTGATGCCAAACGACACTGAGTTCGATCTGATTCTGGTTGGGGGCGGACTCGCTTCGAGCCTGATCGCCTGGCGTCTGGCGCTTGATCGACCGGAGGTCCGGGTCTGCGTGATCGAGCGCGACGGCGCGCTGGGCGGCAACCATACCTGGTCCATCTTTGACAGCGACGTCGCCGCCGCCGATCGGGAATGGCTGACGCCCGCCATCGGGCATCGTTGGCCCGACGGCTATGAGGTGTACTTCCCGCGCAGAAGCCGGACGTTGAACACAGGCTACAGCAGCCTGACGTCCGAGCGGCTTCACGCGGCCGTCGCCCCGCTTCTGGCGGATCGGTTGATCGGGGGCGAGGCCGTCGTGGTGGATTCGCAGGGGGTGACCCTTTCCGACCAGCGCCGGCTCAATGCCCATGGCGTGATTGATGCCAGGGGGCCCAAGGCGACCCGGGCCCTGGACCTGGGCTGGCAGAGCTTCGTCGGCCGGACGGTTCGGCTGACCGCACCCCATGGCCTGACCCGGCCGACGATCATGGACGCCACGGTCGAGCAGTTCGGGGCATACCGGTTTGTCTATCTTCTGCCCTTCGATGCCAGAACGGTGATGGTCGAGGATACCTATTACACCGACAGTCCGGTCCTGGACCGACCGGCCCTGACGCAGCGGATAGATGACTACATTCGATCGCGGGGCTGGACCGTGGAGGCTGTGGTCGCCGAGGAGGAGGGCGTGCTGCCGATCGCCCTGGACGGCGATATCGACGCCTTCTGGGCAGACGGCCCACCCGTCGCCCGTGCGGGACTTCTCGCGGGCCTGTTTCACCCGGTGACCGGCTACTCCCTGCCGGATGCGGTTCTGCTGGCCCGGTTGATCCCGGAGCAGGCCGACCTGTCGTCTGCGGCACTGAGACGGCTGACCGAATCCTATTCGAAGCGGCTCTGGCGCGAGCGGGCCTTCTATCGCCTGCTGAACCGGATGTTGTTCAGGGCGGCAGACCCCGACCAGCGCTGGCGGGTCTTCGAGCGGTTCTACGGACTGTCCGACGGCATACTGCGGCGCTTTTACTCAGGCAGGAGTACCCGGCTCGACAAGCTACGTATCCTTACGGGAAAACCCCCCGTCCCCTTCGGGCGGGCGCTAATGCAGGTTCGCGAGACAGGACGAGGAAGTCGATCATGAGAGCCGTTACAACGAAACGCGCGGTTGTGATCGGGGCGGGGTTCGGCGGCATTGCCCTGGCCATCCGGCTGCAGCGGGCCGGCGTGCAGACGACCCTTGTCGAGAAGCGCGACAAGCCGGGCGGCCGTGCCTACGTCTGGAAGGAGCAGGGCTTCACCTTCGACGCCGGGCCGACGGTCATCACCGACCCCGACTGCCTGACCGAACTGTTCGAGGGCACGGGCTCGGAGCTGAAGGACTATATCGACCTGATGCCGGTCGATCCCTTCTACCGGCTCTGCTGGGAGGACGGAGTCCACTTCGACTACAACAACGATGAGGCGGCCATGGAACGCCAGATGGCGGCCCTGAACCCGGCCGATGTCGAGGGCTACCGGCGTTTCCATGCCCATTCCGAAGCCCTCTATCAGGAGGGATACGTCAAGCTTGGATCGGTCCCCTTCCAGTCGTTCTGGACGATGATGAAGGCAGCCCCGGTCCTGGCCCGGCTGGAGGCGTGGAACAGCGTCTATGACATGGTGGCGCGCTATATCCAGGATCCGCATCTGCGTCAGGCGTTCAGCTTCCACACCCTTCTGGTCGGGGGAGATCCCTTCAAATCCAGCTCGGTCTATTCCCTGATCCATGCGCTGGAACGGCGCGGCGGAGTGTGGTTCGCCCGGGGCGGGACCGGTGCCCTGATCGCCGGCCTGGTGCGCTTCTTCGAGGACCTCGGCGGCGTCGTCCGACTGAACAGCGCTGTTGAACGGATCGAGACCGAGGGCGAGCGGACAACGGGCGTGACGCTGGAGGGCGGAGAGGTCATCTCCGCGGACATGGTCGCGTCCAACGGCGACGTGGTCCACACCTACGACAAGCTTCTGGGCCGAACGCCGCGGGGCAAGGCCAAGGCGAAATCGTTGAAGTCCAAGCGCTTCTCGATGTCTCTGTTCGTGCTGCATTTCGGGACGTCCCAGCCCCAGAAGCATCTGGCCCACCACACGATCTGTTTCGGTGCGCGCTACAGGGAGTTGATCTCGGAGATCTTTGCCGGACCGGCCCTGCCTGAGGATTTCTCCCTCTATCTGCACGCGCCCTGCGCGACGGATCCGTCGATGGCCCCCGAAGGCATGAGCAGCCACTATGTGCTGTCGCCCGTGCCGCACCTGGGCGCCGCGGATGTCGACTGGTCGGTGAAGGGTCCGGAGTACCGCGAGAAGATTCTCGACTACCTCGAGGAGCGCTACATCCCCAACCTGCGCCGCGACCTCGTCACCACCCGCATCTGGACGCCGCAGGACTTCAAGGACGACCTCAACGCCCACCTGGGCTCGGCCTTCTCGCTCGAGCCGATCCTCGCCCAGAGCGCCTGGTTCCGGCCGCACAATCGCGACGATGTGATTCCGAACCTCTACATCGTCGGGGCCGGCACCCATCCGGGTGCCGGGATTCCCGGCGTGGTCGGATCGGCCAAGGCCACCGCCAGCCTCATGCTTGAACAGGCCCGGGCCGAAACCCTGTCCGCCTAGGGCCGGACAGGGACTGCGCGGCAAGCCCGCCCTTTAACTCCGGCCCCGTTTCAGGTGCGCCAGGTCAGGGTCTGGGGCTCCACAGGATTGACATAGGCACTGCCCTCGCGCTCGGCGCGGGCCAGGGCCGCCTTGGCGGCGAAGTAGAAGGCCGAGGGCTTGTCGGGGTCGCCGACGAACACCAGCGGCAGGTGCGGCGAACGCCCCTCCAGTCGCTGCAGTATGCCCACGTCCTGACGCAGGAAGACCCGGCCGGTCGCCGACAGGAAGGGCTTGAGCAGGGCCGCGCGCCGGTCCGAGCACAGGATCAGGTTGCGCAGCACCACATGCCCCTCGCGAACCGGCGTGATGGTGGTCAGGTTGATCAGCTCGAAGCCGCGGGCCGTGACCTGTTCAAGCCGGATCGACGGCAGGCGGAACTCGATCGTCACGCGTCGGTCCTGCTTGACCAGGTCGTAGACGGCGGTGGAGGCGAAGTCGTCGGCCGCCATGGCGGTGAAGCCGAAGGGGGAGGGGGCATAGGCCTTGGTCTT
>CAMCIP010000103.1 GCA_945874855.1 Brevundimonas vancanneytii | reverse complement strand
CCAGGATGGCGACCGGATAGCCCCAGATGCGGGCGAAGCCGCAGACCAGCGTCGTGCCATAGTCGCGCTTGAACTCGTCGAAGTCCGAGCCGTCGACCGTGCGGGCGATGACCTCGCGCACGTCATAGGGGGCGCGGACGTCGTCGGGGATGAGACCGTAAAGGTCCTCGGCCGGAAGCGCCGGCGGGCGCGGCTCGCGCACGTCCAGCGGCACGTCCTTGACCGTGTTCAGATTGGCCACGATCGACCGGACGATCTCCAGCGCGTGCTCATCGTTCTCGGCCACGTGGTCGACGACGCCGGAGCGGCGGCTGTGGGTTTCGGCCCCGCCCAGTTCCTCGGCCGAGATGACCTCGCCGGTGGCGGCCTTCACCAGCGGCGGGCCGGCGAGGAAGATGGTGCCCTGGTTGCGGACGATGACCGTCTCGTCGGACATGGCCGGGACATAGGCGCCCCCGGCGGTGCAGCTGCCCATGACGCAGGCGATCTGGGGGATGTCGCGGGCCGACATGCGCGCCTGGTTGAAGAAGATGCGGCCGAAGTGGTCGCGGTCGGGGAAGACTTCGGCCTGGTGCGGCAGGTTGGCCCCGCCGGAGTCGACCAGATAGACGCAGGGCAGACGGTTCTGCTCGGCGATCTCCTGGGCCCGCAGATGCTTCTTCACCGTCATGGGGAAATAGGCACCACCCTTCACCGTCGGGTCGTTGGCGACGATCATGACCTCGCGGCCCGAGACGCGCCCGACGCCGCAGATCATGCCCGCGCCCGGCGCCTCATCGCCGTACATGCCGTTGGCGGCCAGCTGGCCGATCTCAAGGAAGGGCGAGCCGGGGTCCAGCAGGCGCTCCACCCGGTCGCGGGGCAGCAGCTTGCCACGTGCCACATGCCGGTCGCGGCTGGCGTCCGACCCGCCCCGCGCCGCCCGGGCCACCCGCGCGTACAGGTCGTCGCGCAGCGCGCGGTTGTGGGCGTCCAGGGCCTTGAAGGCGGGACTGGTCTTGTCGATCGCGGACGTCAGCTTGGGCATGGACCGGGTTTAGGCGGGGCCGGGGCGGTCGCCAAGCCTAGCGCACGAACTCATACCGGCAGGACGGCTGGTCGAGGATCGGCTGACCATCGGAGCCCCTGACCAGTTCGCCTTTTTCGTTCGTCCGCGGCTGCGGGTTCTGCTCGTTGCGGGCGCCCAGGTAGACATTCTCCAGGATCAGCCGGTTCGGGGAGTCGAGGCGGGCGGTCCCTTCGACGTCCAGCAGCGGCGGCGTGAAGTTGCCACCTTCGGGGGCGAGGGCGATGGCCCCGGTCGTGGCGTCGAAGGTCACGGTGCCCCAATAGTCCACATAGCTCTCGAACGGCTGCCAGGTGACGTTGAACCTGCCCGAGTCGGTGAATTTCAGTTCGCGCACCGGCTCGCCGGGCGCGCGCCCGGGCTCACACTTCACGGCGTCCTGCCGCCAGGTTCCAGTCAGCACGACCTCGTCTCGCCCCACGACACGGAACTCATGCGTGGCCTGATTGTCCCGGTACCCGGTCGAGACGGTGACGATCGTGCCCGGCGGCGCGTCGGGGAGGACGATCACCTGGCCCTGAGCCGCATCCCAGCGCGCCGCCGTCGCGGGCGTCACGCGCACAGCCACGAGACAGGCCAGATCCAGCGGCTCGCCACCGCCCGGTGCGCGCATCATCGCGGCATTCAGCGTCAGGCTCTCCCCCTGTCGCGCGATCACCGGCGTGGTCGACACCCGCAGGACGCCCGGACCCGTCGGGCACAGCAAGTCGACCGCCAGCGGCCGGTTCGGGCTGCCCGTGTCTTCAAGCTCGGGCGTGGCGCAGGCCGAGAGCGTCAATGTTCCCATGACGGCTATGGCGATGACCCGCATGGCCTTCCCTCCCTTGATCGATCCGACATCGTACACGCGGTCGTGGCCGCGTCGCCTGACCATTCGTGACCGCACCGGCCGGAATCTGCGATAGACTGGGGTATGACCACAGGCCGCCGCGACACGCTGGACGCCGCCCTGCATGACCTGTTCGAGGGACAGGCCAGCAGTCGCGCCAGCTGGTTCGCCCTGACCGGCGGCGAGCGGCTGTTCGCCGAGGGGGACCCGGCCGACACCCTGTATCTGCTGCGCGCCGGCCGTCTGGGCGTGTTCGGCATGGAGGGCGGGGCGAGCCAGTTCCTGGGGGTGATCCGGCCGGGCGAGCCGGCGGGCGAGATGGCCATGCTGGCCGGAACCGCCCACACCGCCGAGGTCGTGGCCCTGCGCGACAGCGAGATCCTGGCCCTGCCGCGCGAGGCCTTTTTCGAGGCCGCCCGCACCCACCCCGATCTGATGGTGGAGTTGGCGCGCCTGATGATCCGACGCGCCCGCGACCAGCAGAGCGCGGCGGGCGAGCCCAGCGTGTTCGGCTTCATCTCGGCCCGACCCCGCCCGATCCGCGCCTTCGTGGAACGCCTGGCGGCCGCCATTCAGGCCATGGGATTCAGCTGTCGCGTGGTCGATCATTCGGCGCTCAGCTCCGTGGCCGACTGGTTCACCCGGGTGGAAGACGCCCACGACTATGTCCTCTACGTCGCCGAGTCGGACGAGCCGGCCTGGGCGGGCCTGTGCGCGCGCCAGGTCGACCGTCTGTTCGTCGTCGGCGATCCCCTGCTGGCCCCCGACATCTCGCGCCTGCCGCAGAATCCGCAGCTGGAGGCGCGGCGGCGGACCGATCTGCTGCTGCTGCGCGATCCGCGCATGCCGCGGCCGGCCAATACGCCGGTCTGGCTGCAGGCGGTGAAGCCCGGCCGCTGGTTCCACGCCCAGGACGGCGACGCCATGGACGCCGAGCGCATGGCGCGGGTGGTGACGGCCACCTCGGTGGGACTGGTCCTGTCGGGCGGCGGGGCACGGGCCTATGCCCATGTCGGGGCCATCCATGCGCTCAGGATGGCGGGCGTGCCGTTCGACTTCCTCGGCGGGGCCTCGATGGGGGCCATTGTCGCGGCGGGCCCGGCGCTGGGCTGGTCGCAGTCGGAGCTGGAGTCCCGGCTGCGGCACGCCTTCGTGGAGTCCGACCCCCTGTCCGACCTGGCCTTTCCGATCGTGGCCATGACCCGGTCGCGGAAGGTCGAGCGCCTGCTGGAAGAGACCTATGGCGACATCGACATCGCCAACATGCCCCTGCCCTATTTCGCCGTATCGACCAATCTGACCCGTGGCGGGGTGGAGGTGCACCGTCAGGGTCAGCTGCGGGGGGCATTGCGCGCCACCATCTCCATCCCCGGGGTCATGCCGCCGGTGGTTCGGGACGGTCAGGTGCTGGTCGACGGGGCGGTGATCGACAACTTCCCGACCGCCGTCATGCGCCAGTTCAACGCCGGTCCGATCGTGGGCGTGGACATGAGCCAGGCGCGCGGCGTGGACCCACAGGGGCTCAAGAACCCGCCGTCCTGGTGGGGCTGGTTCGCGTCCGGCGCGTGGAAGCGGGGGCCGCCGATCGTGTCGGTTCTGATGCGCGCAGCGACCCTGACCACCGACGCCGAGCTGGAACATGCCCGGGCGCGGGCCGATCTGCTGATCCAGCCCCGGCCCGAGAATATGGACATCCGCGACTGGAAGGCGTTCGAGCCGGCGGTCGAGGCCGGACGACGGGCGGCGACGGCGGCGCTGGAGGGACTGGACCGGCCGGTCACCCACCTGCGTCGCACGGGCGTCAGGGGCGACGCGCCACCAGAAACAGACGCGGAAACGGCAACAGAACCGCGCCGCCCGGCCGCCGGGGGAAGCCGTCGTTCAAGGCCGCGCCCAGCCGCGACAGAAACGCCGAGCTGAGGTCGGGCGCGTCGGCCAGGGCCGCCAGATGCGGCCGCAACCCGGCGCCCTTCAGCCATTCCAGCACCGGGTCGGGCCCGTGCAGCGGATGCAGGTAGGTGGTCGTCCAGATGTCGATCTCGTCGCAGATCGGCGCCAGCAGGTCGTGATAGTCCTCCGGCGCCAGCGGATCGTCCGGATCGGCCACCTCCCCCAGCCGCCCGGCCCAGGGCCCGTTCGCCGCCACCCGGGCCACGATCCGGTGATGCAGGGGCGTGGCGCGCAAGGGCATCTGCACGGCCAGGACGCCGCCGCCCGTCAGATGGCCGGCCAGGCGGGGGAACAGCTGCGCGTGGTCGGGGGCCCAATGCAGGGAGGCATTGGCGAAGATCAGGTCGACAGGTCCCGGCGGAGCCCAGGTCGACACGTCGCCCTGGACCCACTGCACCGTTTCGGGGCGCGCCCGGCCATGGTCCAGCATGGCGGCGTCCCGGTCCAGGCCGTGCACGACGGCCTCCGCATGGCGTCGTTTCAGCAGGGCCGCGTGCCGACCCGTGCCGCAGCCCAGATCCCAGATCGTCCGGGGCTCCAGATCGGGTGGGAGGCGGACGAGCAGGTCAAGGGCGGCGCGGTCGCGCTCGGCCTCGAAGCGATCGTACTGTCCGGGGTCCCAGGCGGCGGCTTCGGTCATCGCCGCTCCGGCTGAAGGTGGGCCGACCGCGGGATGGTACCGCCTCTCAGGCTTGAACTGAGGACCTCCGGCTCCACAAACCGGCGCTCTAACCAACTGAGCTAAGGCGGCGCATCATCGCGAGCGGCGGATGTAGCGGGGTTGGTGGGGGGGATCAAGCGGGGTTTGGGGGGAGGGATGAGGCAGCAGGCATGAGGCAGCAGGCAGGAAGTGGGAGGCAGGAGGCGGCGCGATCGAACGCGCGTCTGCCGCCGCGGGGACCGACGCACCGTCTTAGCCGCTGCAGCGCAGAATTCCCTACTGCCTGCTGCCTACTGCGTACTGCCTACTGCCTCAGCTGTATCCCCGCTGCCGGATGTAGGCCTCCAGCTCCGCGATCCGCGTGCCGTCCGACGGATGGGTGGAGGCGAACTCGGGAGTGCTGGTCTGGCGCTGGGCCGCCATGAGGCGCCACAGGGCCACGGATTCGGAGGCGCGATAGCCGGCGCGGACCATGTAGTCGACGCCCAGACGATCCGCCTCCAGCTCGTCGCGGCGCGAAAAGGGCAAGAGCACGCCCAGCTGGGCCCCGAAGCCGCCCAGCGCGCCCACGGCCTGACCATAGTCCCCGGCGACACCCTGCGCCGCCTGGATGCCGATGGCGGCGATGGCGGTCGAGGAATAGCGCTCCGCCGCGTGACGGGCTACGACGTGGCCGACCTCATGCCCCAGCACGGCGGCCAGCTGGTCGTCGTTGCGGACCAGGGCCAACAGGCCGGTGGTCACGCCGATCTTGCCCGACGGCAGGACGAAGGCATTGGGGGTTTCCGAGACAAAGACGGCGTAGTCCCAGCTCCGGTTCGTCAGCCCGGCGGACTGGACGATGCGGTCGCCGACGCGCCGGACGCGGGCGTTCAGGGCGGCGTCGCGCGAGACCGGCCGGGTCCGCAGGGTCTCGGCCCAGGCGGCGTCGGCCTGCTGGCTCAAGGCCGAGTCGTCGACGATCAGCAGCTGGTTGCGGCCCAGGGTCTCATTGTAGGCGCAGGCCCCGACGGCCAGGGCGGCCAGACAGCCGGCGGCGGCGAGGTGGGCGGGACGGATCAGGCGGCGCATGGAGGGCTCCCCGGCAGGATGATCGACATCGACACACGGCGGTGCGGTGAGAGGGTCGATGCCTGCACTCGGTCACCACCCATCGGCGCACTATGCCGGAGGCTGGCGCCCGGGCAAAGAAAATGCCCCGCGGCGTAAACCGCGGGGCACGTTCCGAGGTCGACCCTGTTCGCCCTACTCCGAGGCGATCGGGAACCGGATCGTGGCGACGAAGGTGGCGTTCTGCGCCGCCCCGTCCACCGTGCGCGGCGACAGCTGTCCCCGCTCGACGACCCGGACCGCAGCCCGGCCGAAGCCGTAGCCCGACGGCTCTTCCGAGACGACCTGGCAGTTGGCCGGACGGCCGTTCGCCTGGGCGGTGCAGCGCACCGTGGCCGAACCGCTGGTGCCGGACTGCAGGGCCCGATCGGGGAAGTCCCGCTCGGTCGGCTGCGGCCGACGCGACCACTGCGGATTGGTGATCACCGACGGCCGGACCGGAGCCGGCGGAGCCGGCGGCGGGGGCGGACCCGGAACGATGACCGGCGGCGCGGTGTATTCGACGCGGTCTTCCTTCTTGGTCGCTTCCAGGTTCACCGTCACCGGCGGCGGAGGCGCGTTCGGCACGATGGCCGGTTCGCGGATCTGCAGCTTGGGCGGCGGCGGGGTGTCCGGCGGCGGCGGCGGCGGCGGCGGCGGGGGCGGGGGCGGGATCGGTTCGATCAGCTCCACCTCGACCGACTCGTCGACGTAGTTGAACTCCTTCAGCTTGAACTTCTGGGCGGCCAGCCAGGCGAACATCAGCGCATGAAGGGCGATGATGAAGATCCCGATCCCGATCAGGACCGGCAGCGGCACGCCCATGAAACCCTTGGGCTTCGGGGGGTCGAGCGGATTGCGGTAGGTGACAGTCGTGTCGGTCATGTGAGAACCTTCCTGCCCCTACTGCTCGTTCGCGTCTTCGCCGACCAGGGCCACGGAGTAGAATCCGTTGTCCTGAAGGGCGTTCATGACCTGCATGAAATCCCCGTAGCGAGTCTGCTGGTCCGCGCGGATGAAGATGCGCTCGTCGGCCGGATCGCGGCGGCCGATCTGCGTGGTCAGCTCGGTCCCGATGGAGCCCACGTCGGTGCGGAAGTCACCGATGTAGACGTCGCCGTCGTTCTGGATCGAGATGTAGATCGGCTTGGGCGGGTTCTGCTGAGCCTTGGCGACGGCCTTGGGCAAGGTGATGGGCACCGACACGGTGGCGAGCGGGGCCGCCACCATGAAGATGATGAGCAGGACGAGCATGATGTCCACGAACGGCGTGACGTTGATCTCGCTGTTCTGCTCAATGGCGTACTTGCCGCCGCCGCCACCGGAGAGTTTGGCGGCCATGCTGGTTACGCTCCCTTGTCGAGCTGACGCGAGATGGCGTTGACCAGCTCAGCCTGGAACCCGTCCGAACGCGCGCCGTACGAGGCGATGCGGGTCTGGAAGTAGTTGTAGAAGATAACCGCCGGGATGGCCGCGAAGAGACCGATGCCGGTGGCCAGCAGGGCCTCGGCGATGCCGGGGGCGACGACGGCCAGGTTGGTCGTGTTGGTGTTCGCGATGCCGATGAAGGAGTTCATGATCCCGTAGACGGTACCGAAGAGGCCGACGAAGGGGCCGGTCGAACCGGTCGAGGCCAGGAACTGCTGACCGCCAGACAGGCGCTTGGACAGGCCCGCCTGGACGGCGGCGACGGCGCCCGACACGCGGGTCAGGACCGAGTCGCGGTGATCGCCCGAGACGGCCAGGCCGGCGTTGCGCGACAGTTCGACTTCTTCGGTGGCGGCGGCGGCCATGTCGGCCATCGGGTTGCCCTCGAACTCGTCGGAGGTGGCCACGCGGCGCATGTCGGCGATGGTGCGGGCGCCGCGGAAGGCTTCGAGGAAGCGATCCGTCTTGCCGCTGAGGGCACCGAACTCGAACATCTTGATGAGCAGCAGGGCCCAGGACAGGACCGAAGCGAGCAGCAGGCCGATCATGACGACCTTAACGACGATGTCGGCTTCTTCGAACATGCCGACGACGGTCAGCTTGCCGTGGTTTTCGCCGCCGACCTGGGCGGGATCCTCAGCGGAAGCTTCGGTGGGGGCGGCGGCCGTTTCGGCCGGCGCGGCAGGGGCGGCGGCCGGAGCCGGGGCCGTGGCCGGGGTCTCCTGGGCCAGAGCCGGCGAGCCCGCCATGAGCACGGCGACGCCGGCCAGGGCGAGAAGGATGTTCGTCTTATTGCGCATGTTTCGCCAGTTCCTGCGTTGGTCTGACCCGTGAAAACC
>CAMCIP010000102.1 GCA_945874855.1 Brevundimonas vancanneytii | reverse complement strand
CGGCGGGCGATGCCCGACGGGGTGGAGAGGGGGCGATCTCGTTCGGGGTGCTGACGGTCGGCGCCGGCGCTTGTGGGGTCGTCGGTCGCAAGCGACCTCCTCACCCCCTCCACCCCCGTCGCTGCGCGACGGCGGTCCCCCTCCCCCTACGGGTGAGGATTGGGGATCACATCAACCCCAGCTGTTTGAAGCTCGCCACGCCTTCGCGGCCGACCACCAGATGGTCGTGCACCGAGATGCCCAGCGCCCGTGCCGCCTCGACCACCTGCTTCGTCATCTCCACATCCGCCCGGCTTGGCGTCGGATCGCCCGAGGGGTGGTTGTGCACGATGATCAGATTCCTGGCCGACAGCTCCAGCGCCCGGCGCACCACCTCGCGCGGGTAGACCGGCGCATGGTCCACCGTGCCGCGGTTCTGCACCTCGTCCATCAGCAGCTGGTTGCGGTTGTCGAGGAACAGCACCCGGAACTGCTCGCGCGGCTCGTGCTGCAGCGTGAGCCGGACATAGGCGAGCAGCGACGTCCAGCTGGAGATGACGGTGCGTTTGCTCACCTCCTCCTTCGCCACCCGCCGCGCGACCTCGTGCAGGGCGGTCAGGTCCAGCGCCGTCTCCGCGCCGATGCCCTTGGTGCGGCCCTTCGCGTCCTCGGCCCGAACCGTCATCAGATCCTCGACCGAAGCGGCCAGCACGGCCGCCAGCGAGCCGAACCGGGCCAGCAGCGCCTTGGCGATCGGCTTGACGTCGCCCTGCGGCTGGCTGCGGAACAGGAACAGCTCCAGCAGCTCATAGTCCGGCAGGTGATGGATCCCCGCCCCGCGTGCCCGCGCCCGCAGGCGCTCGCGATGGCCGGCGTGGTGGGGTGGTGCGCGCCGCTGCGGCCGGGCCGCCGGCGTCTCCGCAGGGCGTTCGGGAAAGGGAAGCACCGTCGCAGACTGCATGACCCACCTCGTTTCGACCCGCCGGACGACACTTTGTCAGAACAAAAAGAGAACGTCCAGTCGGCTCAGTTTGCCGCCCGCGGCCGGTTCGGGGCGTCCGGCACCGACGGCTCAGGTGAGCGCGAGCGTGATCAGCATTCCGCCGCAGATAAAGAGGGCGAGGAGGGTAAGGCCGACGCCCCCACGGCGAAGGAGTCTTGCCTTGGCATCGGCAAACGACATCGCCTGGACCACACGTCCCAGCAACAAGGTTCCGCCCAGGAAGTGGATCGCCGCCGCCGAGGCCTCGAGATGATAGAACAGGATCAGCGTGGCGACGCCCAAAGGGACGTACTCCGCCGCATTCCGAAAGCTGCGGACCACGGCGGCCTCTGAAGTGGGCCCGTGCTCCAAGACCTCAGGGCCTTTGTCGCGGGCGAACAGCATCCGCGTGGCGAGCAGACCCAGAAGGATGATGAGCAAGCCGCTCCAGAGTGCTGCGGCCTGGGCAGAGGTCATTTCGGCAAAGCTGGTGTCGAACAATCCGTTTGTCTCCGGCGATTGGAAGCAGTTGAGGAGCTCGCGCTCCGATCCAGCGATCCGGCCCGCCGACGAGAAAAGGTTGCGACCAACTCACGCAAGGAAGCGGGACTCGCCCTCAATGCGTCGGGCGAGACGCCCGTCGGCCGACCAGACCGACGGGTCCTCCCGCATACCAAGTCCCAATCAGCTCAGCGATGGCACGGCCCGCGCTCAGTAGATGGGCCTCATCGAAGATATGCGATCGTTCATTCCAAGGCGTGACAGGTCTCGAACATCGCCTCGTACAGACTCACACCTTCCGCGGAAGTAGGCATCTTCACAGACCAACCAGGTTCCCCTCACGCGCAAGGAACTGATGCGATCATTGAGGCCCGAGTCATCGAGGTTGGGTATTGCGTCGCTGAACGAAATCGAGCGGCCACGGTACCTGGAGTCGATAAAGCCGGTGACAGAATGTCGATCGTAACCACCTGGATTGTACCCGCTGCCACCGCTGTTGTTCCCGGGATTGTAGCCGCTACCACCACTACTGGTGCCGGGGTTGTAACCCCCGCCACTGCTGTTATTGCCCGGATTGTAGTTGCCGCCGCTGTTGTTGTTCCCGGGGTTGTATCCGCCGGCGCTGCCGCCAGGATTGGACCCGCCGCTCGCGCCACTCGAGATTGGCGGACGGGACTGAGCCGAAGCCGTTCCTGCGAGCAAAAGGCACGCTGAGCTTAGGGCCAAAGCCACGCCAAATGCCAACCCCGACCCGTGAGCCCCCATGTTACGCAACTTCATCCTGCTGTTTCCTCTCCAAAAAAACGCATTTCGATCAGAACGCCAAAACACTGGACGACCGCCCGAGAAGAAGTCCCCAAATAAACAAGCCATGCCTTCCTGAGGCCCGCCAAGAAAAAAGCTGGACTTATACTAACTATAGAGGAAACTAATGTCCACGAGTTGAGGTCGAAGCATATCGTGGTGCCCCGAAGGAACGTTGTCGATTGACTTAAGCTTGTGGTCAAGCTGAGATCGGCCGATTGTCGAGTGCGGGGTGTTGTCCCGGCAAGGAGGGACGGTATGTGCAACGCCTGCGACGAACGATTCATGAAGGTCATGCGGACCTTGCATGCTCGCCGGGATGTCTTGCGGAGCATCGGCGGCGGCTTCTTCGCAACCGCCGTGGTCGCGCCCGCCACCCTGGCTGGGGAGCCGGATCATCGGTTCGCCGACACGATCTTCCTGGCCGGACGCATCCACACGATGGACGCGCAGAACAGCGTGGTCGAGGCCATCGCCGTCAGGGACGGCCGCATCCTGGCGACGGGGCACCGTGATGCCATCCTCGGCCTGAAGGGCCCTCGCACCCGAGTCACCGACTTAGGTGACTATACGGTTCTGCCGGGTTTCGTCGATCCGCACATGCACTCCAATTTCGCCGGCCTGCGCCCCTGGCTGGACATCGGCCCCTTCACAACGGCGACCATGGACGAGGCGCGGCAGAAGATCCGCGACGCGGCCGCACAGGCCGGTCCGGGAGCCTGGATCCAGGGCAAGATGCTGGACCCGTCGATCATGCCCGGACGAGAACTCACCCGGGCCGACCTCGACCAGCTGTCTCCGGAAACGCCGGTCTTCATTCTCGAGTCCAACGGCCACAATGCCTATGCCAACAGCCGCGCCATCGACCTCGCCGGCCTGACGCGGGATACGCCGGACCCGCCCCAGGGTCGGTTCGTCCGCGGGGGCGACGGCGAACTCACCGGCCGGCTGGAAGAGCCCCCGGCCTTCCAGCCCTTCATCCGTGTCATGTCCTCGCCCGGCGAGGCCGAACTGGTCGGGTTTCTGCGGGCCGACCTGGACGATGCGGCGGCCAAGGGCTGCACAGCCCTGCATGACTGCGGTATCGGCGGCCTGTTTGCCGAGGCCGACATCGCCCTGATCGAGGCGGCGCTCCAGGGCGATGCCCCCGTCCGCTACGCCGGGCTTCTGGTCTCGACCCACTATGAAAAGTGGAAGGAGATGGGGCTCCGGCCCGGCCTGCACTCACCCAATTTTTCGTTCACGGGCATCAAGGCCTGGTCCGACGGGTCCAACCAGGGCCTGACTGGCTATCAGCGCACCCCCTATCTGAACTCGACCAACCGCGGTGCGCTCAACTATTCGCCGGAAGAAATCGAGACCCTCGTCCGCACGCTTCACAACGACGGCTGGCCCATCGGCATTCACGCCAATGGCGATGCCGCGATCGATGTGGTGCTCGACGCCTTTGAACGGGGCACCGGCGGCGAGGGCGGCCACGCGCTCCGGCACCGGATTGAACACTGCAGCATCCTTCACGATGATCAGATTGTTCGGATGAAGGCGCTCGGCATATCGCCCTCCTTCCTGATCGGCCACGTCCACTACTGGGGGCGGGCCTTCCGGGATCGCCTGCTGGGACCGGAGCGGGCCAACCGCCTTGACCCCTGCCGCTCGGCCCTGGCCGGCGGACTGCGCATTTCCCTGCACTCCGACTACAATGTGACGCCAATCGACCCGCTTCGTTGTGTCGAGAACGCCGTGCTCCGGGACATGAACGAGGGGGGCGGCATCCTGAACCCGGATGAGTGCATCTCCCCGATCGAGGCCTTGCGGGCGGTCACCATAGACGCCGCCTGGCAGTGTCATCTCGATGAGACCTGCGGCAGCCTTGAGGTCGGCAAGGCCGCCGACCTCGTGGTGCTTGAGCGCGACCCGACGACCGTGCCGCCAGACACTCTGAGATCGATCCGCGTCCATTCCACCTGGCTTGCCGGAGAAGGACGTTTCCAGTGAGGCAGGGCCGGAGCCCGGACAGTCTGGTGGCGCGAGGTCTTGTCGCCCTCCTCTGGTTGGCTGTCTCGGCAACCTCCGCTCTCGCTGATCCCCTGGTCCGCACACTGAAAGGAGAGGTGGTCGGCGTCGAGGCCGGTCCCCTGTCCGTGTTCAGGGGCATCCCCTATGCCGCGCCTCCGGTCGGTCCGCTTCGCTGGCGGGCACCCGAACCGGCTGAAGCCTGGACGCGAAGGCCCGCACGGACCTTTGGGCCTGCCTGCATCCAGCCGGTCTCGGCGGCACAGGACGCGGCCTTTGGGGCGATCGGCATCCAGTCGGAAGATTGTCTCACATTGAACGTCTGGACCCCGGTGCCGAACTCCGACGCGGGATTGCCGGTCATGGTCTGGATCCATGGTGGCGGCTTCGTCTCGGGGGCGGGCAGCCTGCCGGCCTACGACGGCTCGACGCTGGCCAGACAAGGGGCGGTGGTCGTCACCTTCAACTACCGGCTCGGCCCACTGGGCTTTTTCGCCCATCCGGCCCTGGATGAGGCTGCACCAGCCGGTCCCGTGAATTTTGGACTTCTGGACCAGATCGCGGTCCTGGAATGGGTGCGTGACAACATCAGGGCGTTCGGCGGCGACCCTCGCAATGTCACCATCCTGGGCGAGTCCGCCGGGGCCCAGAGCGTCCTCGCCCTGTTTGCCTCGCCGATCGCGCAAGGCCTTTTCCAAAAGGGAATCGCCCAAAGTCCCTACGGGCTTCCCAGCCACAGCCCCTCAGAAGCGCGGGCGGTGGGGATCGAGGTGGCCAGAGCCCTCGACCTCGACGGGGAGAACGCTTCTCTGGCCGCACTGCGCGGGGTCCCGGCCGGGGCCTTTGCGAGCATCAGCGGCCGTGGCCGTTCGCTTGCACCGAGCCTCGTCTTCGGCGACGCCGCACTGCCCGCGCCCATCCTGGACCGGTTCGAGCAGGGCCAGTCAGCCGCCGTCCCGCTCGTGATCGGCAACAACAGCAACGAGGCTTCTGTCGCCGAACTGTTCGGCATTTATCCTGCCAGTCTGGTTGAGAGGCTGGGTGTCGCCAGGATCGGTGTCCGTCTGCTGTTTCCCGAGGCGACGGACGATGCCGACCTCGCGCGTCATGCGGTCCGGGATGCGGTGTTCGGGGCCTTCGGCAAACGGATCGCCGACCTTCATTCGCGGCGTGCACCGGCCTGGCGCTACTATTTCAGCTACCTGCCCGAGCGGCAGCGAGGCACGGAACCGGGCGTACCGCACGGTGGAGAGATCGCCTTTGTGCTCGGCACCCTCGCCGTGACCCCGGCCTATCGCGATATCCACACAGCTGCAGATGATCGCATGGCCGACCGCATGACCGCCTACTGGCTCTCCTTCGCCACGACTGGGCGACCCGAGCCAACGGGCGAGCCGGTCTGGCTGCCTTCAACGGCTGCACAGAGCCGGACCATGGAGTTCTCCGACCCGCCGGAGTTGCGTGACCGCTTCCATGACCGCCGTCTCAACATCCTGATCGGCGTGATCACGCTGCTCGGAAACCTCATCGGCCACGAACGCCCGCCCGGCGAATGAGGTCAGGGCGGCGGCGATCATCCAAGTCAGTCTGATTTGGCGCATGATCAGCTCCCTGCGAAGACCATGTCGGAGGGGATGCAGCGGCGCAACGAGAATGGGTGACCCTCTCCCGCCGGGAGAGGGAAGCAAGGTCAGAACTTCGGCCGGAACAGGCCCGCGGGGCTGGCGCTGAACAGCTCCACCCCGTCCTCGGTCACGCCCACGGTGTGCTCGCACTGGGCCGACAGGGACTTGTCGCGGGTGACGGCGGTCCAGCCGTCGGAGAGCACCTTCACGTGCGGCTTGCCCAGGTTCACCATCGGCTCGACGGTGAAGAACATGCCGGCCTTCAGCACCGCGCCCTCGCCGCGTCGGCCGTAGTGCAGGACATTGGGGCTGTCGTGGAACAGCTGGCCGATGCCGTGGCCGCAGAAGTCGCGCACCACGCTCATCCGGTTGGCCTCGACCACCTGCTGGATGGCGTAGCCGATGTCGCCGAAGGTCGCGCCCGGCCGGATCACGGCCAGACCGGCCTCCAGCGAGTCATAGGTGACCTCGATCAGCTTGCGCGCCCGGGCGTTGACGCTGCCGACCGCAAACATGCGGCTGGAGTCTCCGTGCCAGCCGTCGACGATGACGGTGTGGTCGACGTTGACGATGTCGCCGTCCTTCAGGACCTTGTCGCCCGGAATGCCGTGGCAGACGACGTGGTTGATCGAGGTGCAGACGGTCTTCTCATAGCCCTTGTAGCCGAGGCAGGCGGGCAGGGCCCCGTGATCCAGGGTGAACTCGCGGATGCGGTCGTCGAGCTCGCCCGTGGTCACCCCCGGCACGACGAAGGGCGTGATCATGTCCAGCGCCTCGGCCACCAGCCGCCCGGCCCGGCGCATGCCCTCGAACCCCTCGGCGTCATGCACACGGATTTCGTGGGTGCGGACCAGCACGTCGGCGTCGAGATCGGGGGTTTCGTACATCAGCGGACTTCGGGCGAGCGGGAGAAGGGGAGGAAGATGTCCACCCTAGCACATCCCCGCAAGTCGAGGCGACGCACCCTGCCGAACCGGTCGCCGGTGCGCTATCAGGCAGCATGAACGCCCCATCCCCCACCGCCGCCGTCCTGATCATCGGCGACGAGGTCCTGTCCGGACGGACCCAGGACACCAACACGAACACGATCGCCCGCTTTCTGGCCGCCCTGGGAATCGATCTGCGCGAGGTGCGGGTCATCGGCGACGACGTCGAGGTCATTGTCGCGGCCCTGAACGCGCTCCGCGCCGCCCACGACTATGTTTTCACCACCGGCGGCATCGGCCCGACCCATGACGACATGACCGCCGACGCCGTGGCCCGGGCCTACGGCGTCGCCCTGCCGGAGCATCCAGCGGCTTTCGCCCTCCTGCAGAAGCGGTACGGCGACGACTTCAACGCCGCGCGCCGCCGGATGGCCCGTATTCCCGAGGGCGGCGTCCTGATCGCCAATCCCGTCACCGACGCGCCGGGCTTCCAGATCGACAACGTCTTCGTCATGGCCGGCGTGCCAAAGATCATGACGGCGATGCTCGAGGATGTGGCGCCCCGCCTGCGCACCGGTGCGGTCGTGCATTCGCACACCCTGCGCGTCACCGGCGTGGGCGAGGGGTCGGTGGCCGACATTCTGTCCGCCGCCGCAGCCGCGGCTCCGTCGCTGAGCTTCGGCAGCTATCCCTTCGGCCATGGATCCGTCGGCGAACTCGGCACCAACCTGGTGGTCCGTGGCCGCGACGCGGCGGCGGTGGAGGCGGCCACGGACCGGCTGCAGGCCGAGCTGGAGGCGGCGGGGATCAAGGCGACCCCCGCCTGAGTCTTCAGGCCTTGGCGACGTAGCCCTTGCCGCCGTTCGACGGCTTGCGGCGACGCGGGCGGCGCTTCATCTCGCCTTCCGGCTTGGGCGCGGCCGGGGCGAGGCGTTCGCCGGCCAGCGGGTCGAAGGCGCGGGCCGGGCGCTCGGCGTGATGGGTCCGGTCGCGGCCCTGACCGCCGCCCGCCGCGGGTTTGCGCGCACGGTGGGGCTGGCCGCCGCC
>CAMCIP010000101.1 GCA_945874855.1 Brevundimonas vancanneytii | reverse complement strand
CCCACTTGAAGTTCTTCAGGCCGGCGACCTGGATCTCCGAGTCGAAGTGGCCGATGTTGCAGACGATGGCGTTGTTCTTCATCGCCCGCATGTGGTCGACGGTCAGGACGTCCTTGTTGCCGGTGGCGGTGACGAAGATGTCGGCCTCGCCGGCCACGTCCTCGACGGTGACGACCTCATAGCCTTCCATGGCGGCCTGAAGGGCGCAGATCGGGTCGATCTCGGTGACCTTCACCCGGGCGCCGCCCTGGCGCAGGGAGGCGGCCGAGCCCTTGCCGACGTCGCCGTAGCCGCAGACGACCGCCACCTTGCCGGACAGCATCACGTCGGTGCCGCGACGGATCGCGTCGACGAGGGACTCACGGCAGCCGTACAGGTTGTCGAACTTGGACTTGGTGACGCTGTCGTTGACGTTGATGGCGGGGAAGGGCAGGTCGCCGCGCTCGGCCATCTGGTACAGGCGGTGCACGCCCGTGGTCGTCTCTTCCGACACGCCGCCGATGGCGTCGCGGATGGCCGAGTAGAAGCCCGGCTTTTCGGCCAGATAGCGCTTCATGACCTTGTAGAGGGCTTCTTCTTCCTCGTTCTGCGGATCGTTCAGGACCGAGGGGTCCTTCTCGGCCTTGGGACCCAGCACGCAGAGCAGGGTGGCGTCGCCGCCGTCGTCGAGGATCAGGTTGGGATAGCCGCCGTCGGCCCATTCAAAGATCTTGTGGGCATAGTCCCAGTACTCTTCCAGGGTCTCGCCCTTGGTGGCGAACACGGGCGTGCCGGCGGCGGCGATGGCGGCCGCAGCGTGGTCCTGGGTCGAGAAGATGTTGCACGAGGCCCAGCGGACGTCGGCGCCGAGGGCTTCCAGCGTCTGGATCAGCACCGCGGTCTGGATGGTCATGTGCAGCGAGCCGGCGATCCGGGCGCCTTTCAGCGGCTTCGCAGCCCCGAACTCGTCGCGCAGGGCCATCAGGCCGGGCATCTCGGTCTCGGCGATCGCGATCTCCTTGTTCCCGAAGGGGGCCAGGGAAATGTCGCGCACGATATAGTCGGTCATGGTCTTCGCCTTGAGCGGTTGGGGGCAGGGTTGGCGCGCCTATAGCCCGGCACGGCGGCCGGGGCAACAATCCCATAAGGACATCCTTATATGAGCCGCTCGCGCCGTCGGCCCTCCTGTGCCATCGTCCTTGATCCGAAAGGGAAGGCGTCATGATCGCATGGGATCGACGGGCCTGGCTGACCGGGCTTGTGGCAGGCGTGGTGGCGCCGGGGGCGGTCCTGGCCCAGGAGCCGACGCCGCCGGACCGCCTCGGGCAGTCGACGACCCCGGTCCGGATCGACGGCGTCGATCTCGTCTTCGCCCTGGACACCGCCGCCACGGCCTCGGTGATCGCCGCCGATCTCGTCGAGACCCTGGGCCTCGCCCCGGCCGGCGAGATCGACATGCATTCCATCATCGGCGTCGAGCGGGTTCCGCTGGTCACCGCAGACAGGATCGAGAGCGGAAGCCTGCGCCGTGAGGGCGTGCGCATGGCGGTGGGCAGCCGCCGTGGCCTGTCCGGCGTCGACGGCCTTCTGGGGCTCGACCTTCTGGCGGGTCAGAGGCTGGATCTGCGGCTGCGCGGACGCCGCTCCGTCAGCATCGGTCGGCCGCGCCTGGACGACGAGACTTTTCTGCAGGCCGAGCGCCCGAGGGTCAGCTTCACCCCGCCTCCGGCCGACCGCGACGCGCCCGCGCGCGGGCTGATGGTGCTGGACCTGCTGGTGCGCGGTCGGCGCGCCAAAGGGGTGATCGACACCGGGGCGCAGGTCAGCCTGATCAATCCTGCCCTCGCCGCGGCGGCCCAGGCCCGTCCGCTGGCGCTGACCGACGCTGATATCGCCCAGACCGTCCAGTCGCCCACCGGCCGCTCCGCACCCGCCCAGCCCATGGCGGTGAACTCGGTGCGGATGGGGGGAATGGTTCTGGATCGCCTGGCCGTGCTGATGGGCGACTTCCACATCTTCCGGCATCTGGGCTTCGGCGAGACCCCGGCCATGTTGATCGGGGTCGATGTGCTGGGTGTGTTCAGCCGGGTCATCATCGACCTGGAGCGCGGCGACCTGATCATGGAGATCTGATCCCGGATCGCCGCGCCGCGCCGGTCCCAACGGTCCGTTAAGGACGTGGGACGATCATGACGTCATGCAAAGACGCACCCTGTTCGGCCTGAAGTCCGCGACCCCCGCCGGAGGCGGCGGGGGCGGAGGCGGCGCGGCCGCAACCTATGTCCGCCTCGCGACCGTGACGGCCAATGCCCGTCGGCCGGGCGGCGGCAGCGGCGTCATGACGGTCGAGACCGGCGTCGACGTGCCCAATGAGGCCCTGCGGGCCCGGGCCACCCAGTCCGCCCCCCGGCTGCGCGCCGCCTACAATGAGGTGGTCCAGCGCGCGGCCAGCGCCCTGTTGCCGGGGACCCCTCCGGACGTCGACCGCCTGGGCCGCGAACTGCAGGCCGCCACCGACCGCGTCCTCGGTCGCGCGGGGGCCCGGGTGCTGCTCGGCACGGTGATGATCGTCTGAGGGCGGGGGTCAGCCCGACAGGGCGGTGACGTCGCAGTAGGTGAAGATCCATCCCGAGGATGGTCCGGAAATGTACACGTCACCATCCAGCATTCCGGTCAAATTGGCGACGAACATCACCCGGTTGCCATCTGAGGGCGCGGTGCCTTCCACGAATGTCGTCGTCCCGGCAAGGCGGGTGCGCCAGGTCAGACTGACCGAGGCGGCGCAGTCGAAAAGCGCAGAACCGGATTTCTGTGGCAACGTAATCCAGACCTCTCCCCCCGAACCTGAGGCGCTGAACAGGGCCCCCGCGCCGGTCACAACCACGTCTGCGTAGATGAACCGCAGCATGCCGCCTTGGGGAAGCGGGGCAGCTCCGCCATAGCGCTGTGTCGTTCCCGCAGTCAGTGTGCTGGATCCGGTAAGCTGTTGAGCCACGCTGGTGCGCTGCGGAACAGTCAGCTGCGGGAGAGAGCCTCGGGGAAGTACCGGAGCCGCAGGTATGCGCCCGCCTTGAACCGTTCGCGGCGCTGCCTGACGCGCGACCGACTGCGCCGCCGCCGTCTGCACCATCAGCAGCGACGCACACACCGACATCAAGGCAATAGCTGACCGTTTCATGGCTTCGCCTCCAAGCTTTGCGGGAAGGGAACGGCGACCGGCGTTCTCTGTCAATCCCGGGTCGGATCGCCCTGCGCCGTGTCGCCATAGGTCAGGGCCAGGAAGACGTCCTCGAGATCGGGGTCCTCGGTGACGATGTCGGCGATGGTCACGCCCGCGGCGCGCACCGCCGCCAGCACCTGCTCCACCGACGACTGACCCTTGCGGTAGGTGACGGCGAAGGCGCCGTTGGGTCGGCCGACGACCTCAAAGCCCTTCAACTTCGGCAGGCCGTCGAGGGCGCCCTCGGGGCTGACCACGACATTGCGGGTGTCGAGCCGCCGCAGCAGGCTGGCGGTCGGCTCGCAGGCCACCACCTCGCCGCGGTTGACGATGGCGATGGTGTCGCAGAGCTCCTGCGCCTCTTCCAGATAG
Source organism: Brevundimonas vancanneytii (assembly GCA_945874855.1). GTDB lineage: Bacteria > Pseudomonadota > Alphaproteobacteria > Caulobacterales > Caulobacteraceae > Brevundimonas > Brevundimonas vancanneytii_A. Next base: position 4,422 of record CAMCIP010000101.1, on the reverse strand, counting down.
TGGGTGGTCAGGATGACGGTCACGCCTTCCGCGTTCAGCCGGCGGACATAGTCCCAGAGCTGGCGGCGCAGCTCGACATCCACCCCGGCGGTGGGCTCGTCCAGGATCAGGATGGGCGGATTGTGGACCAGGGCCTTGGCCACCATCAGCCGCCGCTTCATCCCGCCCGAAAGCGCCCGGACATAGGCATTGGCCTTGTCCGACAGCCCCAGCGCCTCCAGCAGGGCGTCCGAACGCCGCCGGTCCGCCGGGACGCCGTAGAAGCCGGCCTGGACCTCCAGGGCCTCGCGCGGGGTGAAGAAGACGTCCGCCACGATCTCCTGGGGCACGACGCCGAGGGCGGCGCGCACGCCCCGGGGGTCGCGATCGAGGTCGCGGTCCCAGACGGTCACCTGGCCGGCGGTCTTGTTGACCACCCCGGCCAGGATGTTGATCAGCGTCGACTTGCCCGCCCCGTTGGGACCCAGCAGGCCGAACATGGACCCGCGCGTGATCGTCAGATCGATGCCCTTCAGCGCCTGTTTGGCGGGGGTCGATCCTGACGGGGCATAGGTCTTGGTCAGGCCCCGGATGCGCACGGCGTCGGCGGGAGGGGCGGAGGCGTCGGGCATGATCGCTTTCGGGCGAGGGCGCCGGTTTGACGCCGCGGGAGGGGCCGCCTAGTTAGTCCCCCGACCCCTTTCCGCCAAGCCGTGAGCCGTCATGACGTCGCGTCCACCCGTGCCGATCTCGCCCGAGGCCTTGCCGCCGCCGGAGGAATTCGCGGTCGAGGGTCATCGCGTGGCCTGCGACGGCGGCGGCGTTCTGGGCCATCCGCTGGTCTATCTCGAGTTCGGCGCCCAGGCCTTCGTCGACTGCGGCTATTGCGACCGACGCTTTCGCCGGGGCGTGAATGGCGGCGCGCCCTATCATGACCCCTCGCCCCGGCCGGTGGATCACCACTGACTCCCGCGTCACACGAATTGACCCCGCCTTCAGCCCCGCCGGGCTAGAAGCCGGGCCTTCCGCCCCCGGGAATGGACGCCATGCGATATCTGCACACCATGGTTCGCGTCACGGATCTCGACGCCTCCCTGCGCTTCTGGTGCGACCTGCTGGGCCTGCAGGAGGTGCGGCGGACGGAGAATGCGGCGGGCCGCTTCACCCTCGTGTTTCTCGCGGCGCCGCGTGACCTAGAGCGGTCGGCCGTCGAGCGTTCGCCGGAGGTGGAGCTGACCTACAACTGGGACCCGGAGGTCTATTCGGGCGGCCGGAATTTCGGCCATCTGGCCTATAAGGTCGAGGACATCCACGCCGCCTGCGCCCGGCTGGCGGCGGGCGGCGTGACGATCAACCGGCCGCCGCGCGACGGCCGCATGGCCTTCGTCCGCTCGCCCGACGGCATCTCGATCGAGCTGCTGCAGGAGGGCGAGGCCCTGACCCCGGCCGAGCCCTGGGTCTCGATGCCCAATGTCGGTGCCTGGTGATGCGGGCCGCGATCCTGACCCTGCCGCTGCTTCTGGCCGCCTGTGCCTCGACCAGCGAGACCTATCCCGGCCGCACCGCCACCGAGCAGCTGCTGGTCGCCCGCGCCGCCGACGACGCGGTGGCGGGACTGACCCTGCCGGTGCCCAAGACGGCCCGCGTCTTCGTCGACGACAGCTTTTTCCGGGCCGAGGCCGCCCCCTATGCGGTGAGCGCCATCCGGCAGGCCTTGTCGGAGGGCGGCCACGCCCTGGCCCGGACGCGCGACGAGGCTGACGTGATCTTCGAGATCCGCGCCGGGGCCCTGTCGCTGGAGCAGATGCGGCGCGTGTTCGGCCTGCCGGACATGCGAATCCCGATCAATGAGAACCTCAATATCGTCTCCCTGCCGGAGCTGTCGGTCTACAGCCGCCGCGACCGGGTCGGCGTGGCCGAGTTTTCGGGCTTCGTCTATGACGCCCGGACGGGCGCGCCGCTGGGCGTCATCGCCCCGATGACAGGCCAGTTCCGCATCCGCAGCCACAAGCTGTTCATGATCTTCACCTGGGGCCAGCAGCGGCTCGATCCCGGCGAGCGCGACCCCGGCGACAGCTGGCGCGAGTTCTGATCCGCGGTGGCTGACGCGGCGGCGGCGGCCGCCTATGGTCCGGCCATGAGCGACTCTTCCGACGCCCCGCAGACCGCCGAACCGACCGCCGACGCCCCGGCCCTGCGGCTGTGGATGATCGATGCCTCGGCCTACATCTTCCGCGCCTATCACGCCCTGCCGCCGCTGACGCGCAAGTCCGACGGGCTGCCGGTCGGGGCGGTGCAGGGCTACTGCAACATGCTGTGGAAGCTGATCCGCGACATGCGGGGGGCGGACGGGCCGACGCATCTGGTGGCGATCTTCGACCATTCGGAGAAGACGTTCCGCAATGAGATGTACGACCAGTACAAGGCCAACCGGTCGGCGCCGCCCGAGGATCTGGTGCCGCAGTTTCCGCTGGTGCGGGACGCCACCCGGGCGTTCGGGGTCCATTGCGTCGAGCTGGCCGGATATGAGGCGGACGACCTGATCGCCACCTATGCCTGCCGGGCGCGGGATGCGGGCGGGGAGGCGGTGATCGTCAGCTCCGACAAGGACCTGATGCAGCTGATCGGGCCGCAGGTGGTCATGTGGGACCCGATGAAGGACCGGCGGCTGGCCGAGCCGGAGGTGTTCGAGAAGTTCGGCGTCGGCCCGGAGAAGATGATCGACCTGCAGGCCCTGATCGGCGACAGCGTCGACAATGTGCCCGGCGCCCCCGGCATCGGCCCCAAGACGGCGGCCCAGCTGCTGGACGAATACGGCGATCTGGACACCCTGCTGGCGCGCGCGGACGAGATCAAACAGCCCAGGCGGCGCGAGACCCTGATCAATTTCCGCGAGCAGATTCTGCTCAGCCGCGAGCTGGTGCGGCTGAGCTGCGACGCCCCGGCGCCGGAGCCGATCGCAGACTTCGCCGTGCGCGACCCCGATCCGGAAATCCTCGGCGCCTTCCTCGACCAGATGGAGTTCCGGTCGCTGCGCAGCCGGGTCGGCGACGGCAAGGCCCCGGCGCGCGACGGCACCGCCTTCGTGGCCCGGCCCAGGCCGCTGACGGCCCCCACAGTCACGCCGCGCCATGCCCCGAAGGAGACCGCCGCCGTCCAGGACCAGCCGTTCGATCTGGACGCCTATGTCTGCATACGGACGCTCGAGGACCTGGACGCCTTCCTCGCCCGCGCCACCGCGGCCGGTCTGGTGGCCTTCGACACCGAGACCGACGCCCTGTCGGCCACCCATGCGGGGCTGTGCGGGGTCAGTCTGGCGATCGGGCCCAATGACGCCTGCTACATCCCCCTGACCCATGAGGCCGAGCCCCGCGCCGGCGGCGGCGGTCTGGACTTCGGCGAGGCGGAGGCCGCGGGCGCCCCTGTGCCGAGCCAGATCGACAAACAAACCGCGCTGGCCCGGCTCAAACCCCTGCTGGAGGACCCCGCGGTCCTGAAGGTGGTCCAGAACGGCAAATACGACCTGGCCGTCATGGCGCGGCGGGGCATCACCGTGGCCCCGATCGACGACACCATGTTGATCTCCTACGTCCTGGACGGCGGTCTGCACGGCCACGGCATGGACGAGCTGAGCCGGCGCCACCTCGGCCACGACCCGGTGCCGTTCAAGGCCGTGGCCGGCACGGGCAAGGCGCAGAAGAGCTTCAAACACGTCGATCTGGTCGCCGCCACCCGCTATGCGGCCGAGGACGCCGACGTCACCCTGCGCCTGTGGCATGTGCTCAAGCCCCGGCTGGCCGAGGACCGTCTGGTCACCGTCTATGAGACGCTGGAGCGCGGCATGCCCGCGGTCCTGGCCGAGATGGAGCGGGCCGGCATCCGCATCGACCCCGACCGGCTGAAGCGGCTGTCGTCGGAGTTCGGCCTGCGCATGGCCGAGCTGGAGATCGAGGCCCACAGGATCGCCGGCCACCCCTTCAACGTCGGCAGCCCCAAACAGATCGGCGACATCCTGTTCGGCGAGATGAACCTGCCCGGCGGCAAGAAGACCGCCAGCGGCCAGTGGGAGACGGGCGCCGCGACGCTGGAGACCCTGGCCGAAACCCACGCCCTGCCCCGCGTCCTGCTGGACTGGCGCCAGCTGTCCAAGCTGAAGGGCACCTATACCGACGCCCTGATCGCCGCCGCCGACCCCGCCACCGACCGGGTCCACACCAGCTATCAGCTGGCGGCGGCCTCAACCGGGCGGCTGGCCAGCAGCGACCCCAATCTGCAGAACATCCCCATCCGCACCGAGACCGGCCGCCAGATCCGCCAGGCCTTCATCGCCGCCCCGGGCCATGTGCTGATCAGCGCCGACTATTCCCAGATCGAGCTGCGCCTGCTGGCCCACATCGGCGACATCCCCGAGCTGAAGCGCGCCTTCAAGGCCGGGATCGACAT